>SOJG01000104.1 GCA_004375885.1 Dehalococcoidia bacterium | reverse complement strand
ACACCTGGAAGCACCCCGGAGGCAGAGACAACAGCAAAGACCAAGCCCAAATACCTGCGGGTCACCGTGCAGCCTGGCCCTGAACACGAGCATGACGATGATGCCGAGCGTGTCAATGTGCGTGTCCCTATGTCACTGATACGGTCCGGCATGAGGTTCACCTCTGTGCTACCACCCGAGGCCAGAGACAAGATCAACGGGGCTTTGCGCGAGAAAGGTATGGATTTCGACATGCGTAATCTAAAGCCCGAAGATTTAGACCAGATTATCGAGGCTATGAGTGACCTTGAAGTGAATGTGGAGAGCGGCAAGGAAGTGGTCAGGGTTTTTGTCGAATGATAATGCCACGAATGACTCTCGAGGAACTGCCTACCTGGCTCGATATCAGGGTCCTGTTGCGACTGTGCCCCCAGAATCCGGGTCGCCGTTTCTCCGCCCGCGTGGGGCGGCGTGCCGCAGTCATGCTTCCGGCAGCATGGCTTCCCGCCTTCCACTGTGGCACCACATGCTCCCGCCCGGGCTCCAGTCCTCCCTCAGCACATGGTATTGACAATATGAAAGATTAACATTATATTGTGTTAAAATACTTACTTGGCATATTGATTTTGATGAGGGAGGTCCAATGACTACAGAGTGGAACGAGCTAACGAAAGTGACCCAAGGTAAGCCCATAACGGTTGAACGCATCCGTCTCGTTGATAGCGGTATTGCCATCGAGGGCAGCTTTGCACTGCCAATTCTGGCCAGCCTCTCAGCCGAGGACCAGGTCTTTGTGATGGCATTTGTCCGCTGCCACGGCTCCATCAAGGAGATGGAAGAGATGTTCGGCATAAGCTATCCTACGGTGAAGAACCGTCTCAACCGCATCGCCGGGCAGTTTCAGTTCATCGAAATCGTCAAGGTTTCCCCTGAGGAAGAGGTGATGGACGAACTCGGACGCGGTGAAATCTCCGCCGAGGAAGCAATAAGGAGACTCTCGACATGAAGCGACCGCCCATGTTGATGCACGTGAAAATTCATGGAAAGAAGAGGAGGCCCGGCCTGTGGCTGCCGCTCTTCCTGCTCGTGCCGCTGGCACTTGTGCTTCTGATCGTCCTCTCGCCGCTTATCCTGCTGGCTGTAATCATTCTCCGCGTGAGCGGTCGGCGAAAGCCCCTGTCACCGGCTGTCAAGGCTGTCTTCCGCGTAGTCTGTTCAATACGCGGTATAAGGGCTGCCTTCGATCTGCTCTGCTCACTACGGGGACTTCGGGTTGATGTATCCAGTCATGACGAACGGGTGTATATTTCTGTCATCTAGAAAATGAAAGGAGGAAAACGAAATGTCTGAAAGCCAGAAGAAGATCCTGGAAATGCTGGCCGACAAAAAGATAGGTGTTGATGAAGCCTATCGGCTGCTCAGTGTCCTGGAACCAGCGAGTGCACCTGAAAGCACTCCCAGGGCAGCGACGGCAGCAAGAACCAAGCCCAAATACCTGCGCGTCAAGGTGGCGACTGGCCCTGGGCGCCAGCATCATGATGAAGATGACGAGGATGAGGATGATGATGCGGAACTCATCAACGCGCGTGTGCCTCTCTCACTGATACGGGCCGGCATGAAGCTCACATCTCTGATGCCACGCGAGGCTGGAGAAAAAGTTACCGAGGCCCTGCGGGAGAAAGGCATAGACTTCGACATGCGCAATATCAAGCCAGAAGACTTAGACGAGCTCATCGACGCCCTGAGCGAACTCGAAGTGAATGTCGTGAGCGGTAAAGAAGTGGTGAAGATTTTTGTCGAATAATCGCGCCGCAAGGCAATGCTCGAGGAGCCGTGTACCTGACTCGAGATCCAGCGTTCTATTGTGACTGTGCCCGCACAGTTCGGACGAGTGAGCAATGTGCTGAGCTAATCGATGGTTAGCCTTCTTGCTTCTTTCGTTTCCGTTACCCCACTTGTTACGTGACAGGCGGTCAGAATGGCGAGAATAGCTCTCAGGATTAGAGTTGGCAACCACGAGAAGAGCCTCATTATGGCTGCAAGAATCCCGAGCAGGATAAAGGCAACACCTACAGGTATGAACCGTTGATAGGGCGTCACTGCGTCTTCCACTTGCTGCTCAAACTGCTGTCTAAGTTCGGCTATAACTTGTTCTTTCACTGCGAAATGAGGTCCAGGCTCGTTTCAATCTGCCTTTCGGCCGCTCCCGTGACCATATCGATGGCAAAAGGGAGCGTGGTGAAGCCTTCGCGCTCAATCTGCGCCGCATACCCGGAATAGAAAAGGACGCATCCTGCTACTATTAGCGCCATAACTAAAATAGTCCGATTATCCTCTTCACCGAAAGAGGCCGCAAAGCAAGTCCTTGATGACCACTACGAAGATCTGGCGCAAGTCGCGTAGGCTTCTCAAAGCTGCAAAACAGTTAGAAGATTTCCAGGTGCGATCGGCAACGAGTTAGGCTACTACTAGATTCTTCTCTTCAGCGAATACAGGTAGTTCTACGGTAAAGACAGATCCCTTGCCAAGCTGGCTTTTGGCATTAATCCGGCCATTATGCTCCGTAATAATTCCGTAACAAACACTCAGGCCAAGACCTGTCCCCTGGCCAACCCCGCGGGTGCTGAAGAAAGGATCAAACAGATGGACTAGGTTCGCTTCGGCGATCCCTGGACCATCGTCGGTAAATGATATCTGAATAGTGTCACTTATCAGCTCTGTCTTAA
>SOJG01000035.1 GCA_004375885.1 Dehalococcoidia bacterium | reverse complement strand
CACCTTTGAGTGCTCTGGTCAGATTAGCGTTCAATAGACTGTTCGACGCAACCAAGATATCCAGTGAAACGGACAAGCAGGGTGGTGGCATTCTGTGGGGTGTTGATGGAGTCGTAAGGATAGCACACGGGGCCAGCCGGGCACCGCACATAGCCAATGCCGTAGAAAGTGCTAAAAAGGCAGTCAGAGCTGACGTGATTCAGAGTTTGAAGTCGGAACTAGCAGAATTGAACCAAGGAGGTAAGTCATGAGTATTGAAGAGCAGATAAGGGAGATCATGGCCAAGATAACACATGTCGAGCAGAGCATTATTACTCGGGAAAGCACATTCAAAGACATCAAGGCGGATTCTCTGGATGTAGTGCAGGCGCTGGCGGCTGTAGAAGAGACGTTCGGGATTGAAATCCCTGACGAGGAAGCTCAGAAGTTTGAGAATTTCGGCGACTTCGTGTCGTACGTGGAAAGACAGGTGCCACAGCAGGAGAGAGTCTAGCTATGTCCTTTGAAGGGAAGCTGGCTCTAGTCACTGGTGGGGGGCGTGGCATCGGTCGGGCGATCGGGTTGAAACTGGCTGCTCAGGGCGCTGACATTATTGTCAATTTTTTCCGCCGCCGCGATGCCGCGGAGCAAACAGCTAAGGATATTGAGGCTCTGGGGGTGAGAGCAGAGGTCGTGCGCGCCAATGTGGGCGATCCGGCAAAGATAGACGAGATGTTCGATATGATTGGCGATAAATTCGGCCACCTGGATATTCTGATTAGCAATGCTGCCTCAGGAGTAGGGCGCCCCGTAATGGATATAGATGTTAAGGCCTGGGAATGGACCATGGACATCAATACCAGGGCCTGTTTACTCTGCTCTCAGAGAGCGGCCAGGCTGATGGAGGGTAGAGGTGGCAAGATAGTCAGCCTGTCTAGCCTGGGTTCGTTTCTTGTCTGGCCCACCTATGCTGTCGTTGGGGTCTCTAAAGCTGCTCTGGAAGCTTTGACGCGTTACCTGGCAGTGGAGTTGGCCCCTCGCGGCATTTGTGTTAATGCTGTGGGTGCTTCCTTTGTGCAGACAGAAGCTCTGAAGTTCTATTTTGAGGAACAACTAGCCCTCGGCAACCTCCCGATAACTCCGGCGGGAAGAATGGTGACCACCGAAGACGTCGCCAATGTAGTGGCCTTCCTATGCAGTGAAGAGGCCTTCATGATAAGAGGGCAGACGATCATTGTGGATGGAGGTTTCTCCATAGGCAGCGCGGCGTTTTCATTGGGAAGGAAGGACTGAGAGATATGACCAAAGCTCCTGAGAAGTCGACGGGTTTCTGGGGCACCATAGATGTGCCTCGGGTTGTGGTTACCGGTATGGGCACTATCAATCCCCTGGGCTTGAGTGTAAAGGAGTTCTGGGAAGGACTGGCCGCAGGGAAGTCGGCCATCGGTCTCATTACTCGCTTTGATACCAGCAATTTCAGGGTGAAGGTGGATGCCGAGGTACATGACTTTGATCCTACCAAGTATATGGACTTGAAGGTCGTTGACCGCACTTCAAGGACTATTCATTTCGCCATCGCTGCTGCCAAAGAGGCCATACAATCGGCCGGCTTGGATATGACCAAGGAAACCCCTGAGCGAGTGGGTGTCATCATCTCTACTATGACAGAGCAGGGCTACATCATCAGAGGATGGGAGCAGTACCAAAGAGTGGGTCCCAGAAGAGCGGACCCGCTCTTCATCACGAAATCAGGGGCCAGCGCGGCATCCATGCAGATAGGCATGATGCTGGGAGCCAGGGGCCCTAACGGCGCGGTGAACAGTCTTTGTGCCAGCGGCATCGATTCAATAGGTACAGCCACGAACTTCATCCGGCTGGGATACGCTGACGTAATGATAACCGGGGGCTCCGACGCCAGCCTGGAGCCAGTTAGCATAGCTGGAATGGATGTTTTGGGCGCCCTTTCCCGTGAGCCCGACCCTGCCAAGGCCTGTCGCCCCTTTGACCTCAACCGCAATGGTTTCATCTACGGTGAAGGTGCCGGACTCGTTGTCCTGGAGAGCTATGAGCATGCCAGGAAGCGGGGCGCGTCTATACTCGCTGAGATTGCGGGTGTAGGCTGGTCCTTCGATGCCTACGATGCGACCGCTCCGGCCCCTGAGCCCGAGGCGTATGCCATGCGTACGGCTCTGCGCTGGGCGAGGGTAAAGCACGAAGAGGTTGACTATGTCAACGCCCACGGCACCAGCACCAAGCTAAACGATGCCTCTGAGACCAAGGCTATTAAGATGGTGTTTGGAGAACATGCCTACAAAATCCCGATAAGCTCCACTAAATCCATGATTGGGCACATCATTACCGCTGCTGGCGTCATCGAATCCATTGCCGCTATACTGGTCATCAACAAAGGGATTATCCACCCGACCATCAACTACGAAACGCCTGACCCTGATTGCGATCTGGACTATGTCCCCAATGTGGCTCGCCCGACCCAGGTGAATACCTGTCTGAAGAACAGCTTTGGTCTGGGTGGCGAGAACTGCTGTCTCGTGCTTACACGCGTAAGCGAGTAAAGGTCAGTGCTGGAATTGGAGGGGAGGATACCTCCAGTAACCGGTGCCCCTCGCGGTACAGGTAAAGCCATTGTCTTGAAGCTGATGTTCGGGATGAAGTCCATGACGGCCACGATTCCATTAGAACGCTGGGGCTGGCCTGAGGATGTGGCCGAACTAGTAGCTTTCTTAGCCAGCGAAAGAGCTGGCTATATCACGGTCTAAGTCATCACTATGGATGGCGGAGCATTTCCCTGATCGGTCGCAGCCAAAAAACGCCCGGTCGGATGCTGCCAGGGTTGTGAAGGATGTCCAGGTAGATGGCTCAACAGCAGAAACCGGTGTTGACAAGAAGGTTCTCTGTGTCTATGATACATCGTATTACGACATAGAAATGCTGTCACTAAACGTCAAGAAGCGTATGAAGTGACGTACCTGTGCTCAGCTCTGCCCTGGCACCGTCTCGCATAGTGGGGTAGCATGCAATTACTAGTACCGACGAATTGGGATCCAGACCTGATATCGCCACTGAGCGAATTGGAGGCTGATGTAGAGCTATATGGGGTTTTGCCCGCCTCGATGATAGGCAGCGGCGGATCAGGTCCTGATGGCGTTCGTATGACGGAAAAGCAGGCGGCGGAATACATCGAGCAGGCCCATTCCGCAGGTTTGACTTTTGACTACGTCCTGAATGCTCCCAGCATGGGTAACATGGAGTGGGAGGAGAACACCCATCGAGAGCTGCTTCGACATCTTGAGTGGATCGAGAGCGTCGAGGCGGACAGCGTCACAGTTACCATCCCTTATCTGATTGAGCTCATAAAGCGCCAATTTCCACGTCTTAGGGTAAGGGTGTCAACAATCGCCCATGTGAACAGCGTTGCCAGAGCCAAATGGCTTGAGTCTCTAGGCGCCGAGTCTATTACTCTGGACATCAACGCAAATCGAGATTTCGTATTACTAACAGCTATCAGGGAGGCGGTGAACTGCGAACTCACTGTGTTGGTGAACAATCTCTGCCTGTACCAGTGTCCCTACGAATATTACCACCATGATGGCCTGGGACATGCCAGTCAAAGCTGTAGCGCACCTGGCGGCTGCTATGTTGACTATTGTGTACTTCGGTGTACTCTGGACAGGCTCTGCGATATGTCCCAGACCGTGAAGTCTCGCTGGGTGAGGCCTGAGGATATTCATGTTTACGAAGAGATAGGTATCGATGTGTTCAAGACCAGTGGCAGGTCAATGTCAACCGACCGGATTTTGAATAGTGCCGCAGCGTATTCATCACGTCGCTATCAGGGGAACCTGTATGATATTTTGAATGTGCTCACTCCCAAAGCTGGCGCTACCGGTTCTGCCTCGCTGGGTGTGCCAGGCAGTGCTATCGGGCTGCCACCCAAACTGCAGATCGATAACCAGGCTCTGGAAGGGTTTCTGGATTTCTTCAAGAAGCAGGACTGCTTGTCTGAATGTAGCCACTGCAGTTATTGCCGAGAGATAGCTGATAACGTCGTGCGATTTGAGCGTGATGAGGTAGCCCGATACATAGCGGTGCTCGGCGCACATTTGGAAAATCTCTCTAGCAGCAGAATGTTTGAAACTAAGGCAGAAATCAGGAAACGCCTGCACTGACAACCAGGCCATTCTCAGGTTAGCTGCACGCGAAAAACGTCCTCAATTCTGCCCGGTCGACGCTCACATCAACATAAGAGCCTTTGCCTAGTTGACAGCCGAATTGCCTTGTGCTAAATTAGTAACTTGGCGTCTACTGGAAGGTAAAAGCTTAGGGAGTTGCAGAAGCCGGCTGGCTAGAGCCGAGCAGGTTTTCCCGGAGTAGACCGGCGGATAACCAGACGGCTTTTTGATTGCCCAAAATAGGGGAGGACTGGAATGCCGACAGTAAATCAACTTGTTCGTAAAGGACGGCAGAAGCTGGGAAAGAAGAGCAAAGTCCCAGCACTGCACTATACCCGAAATACCATGAAAGGTGCACTTAGATGGACCCCGGGGGCCCCTCAAAAAAGAGGTGTATGCGTCCAGGTTAAGGCGGTTACGCCCAAGAAACCTAACTCCGCGTTGCGCAAAGTCGCCCGGGTTAGGCTGACCAACGGCATGGAAGTGAGTGCTTATATTCCGGGGGAAGGGCACAATTTGCAGGAACACTCGGTAGTCTTGATTCGTGGCGGCCGAGTTAAAGATGTTCCCGGAATCCGTTACCATATTATCCGCGGCACTCTGGATACCGAAGGAGTAGCTAATCGCAGGCAGGGTCGCAGCAGGTACGGGGCCAAGGCGCCAAAACAGTAAGGATATCAAATGCCAAGAGGAACTAAAAGGCCAGCGAAAAGAATTCCGCCGCCCGATGCGAAATATAACAGCGTTATGGTGGCCAAGTTTATTAACAGGCTTATGCTACGGGGGCAAAAAGCCACAGCGGAGCACATTGTCTATAGGGCCCTGGAGCTCACCGCGCAGGAGGTGAATAGCAGTCCTGGAGAAGCCTTGGAGCGCGCGGTCAGGAATGCTATGCCCCTTCTCAGGGTCAAATCACGTCGCGTTGGTGGGGCTACCTACCAGGTGCCCGTGGAGGTTGGGGAGGATCGGGGGCGCGCTCTTGCCATGAGGTGGCTCATTCTCTCGGCGCGAGCCCGCAGCGGCAAATCCATGGAAGAAAAGCTGGCCGGCGAGTTGGTTGATGCTGTACAGGGTCGTGGAACTGCAATCAAGAAACGTGATGATCTTCACAGGATGGCAGAGGCGAACAAGGCCTTTGCTCACTATCGTTGGTGAGAAGTCGTGTTGAAAGCGGTACTTGAGATAAAGGATAAACTCATGTCTCGGACCTTCCCTTTGGAAAGAATACGGAATATAGGGATAATTGCCCATATAGATGCTGGTAAGACCACGGCTACAGAGATGATTCTTTACCACGCAGGGCGTACTTACAAGATCGGGAGCGTGGATGCAGGCACTGCGGTGATGGATTGGATGGAGCAGGAGAGAGAACGAGGTATTACCATTAGCTCAGCGGCTACCACATGTCAGTGGCGCGAACACTGCATAAACATCATAGATACTCCCGGACATGTAGATTTCACCGCTGAGGTGGAGCGTAGCCTTCGTGTATTGGATGGCGGTGTCGTGATTTTCGATGGTGTAGCTGGAGTGGAAGCCCAGTCAGAGGCTGTGTGGCGGCAGGCGGATAAATATGGCGTGGCCAGGATTTGTTTTATCAACAAGATGGACAGGACTGGCGCTGATTTTCATCACACGGTGACCATGATTAAGGAAAGGTTACAGGCCAGGGCACTACCCGTACAGGTCCCTGTCGGTAGTGGACAGCTCTTCCGAGGCATTATCGACCTTGTGGAGAACAGAGTCATTCCTTTCCCTATTGATTCTGACCCAGCCTCAAGTGAGGTAGGTGAGACTTCCTTGGCGAAGCATCATCAGGCACTGATTGAAGAAGTGGCGGAACTCGATGAAGAGACTATGCTGCTGTACCTTGACGGGCAAGACATCTCAGTTTCCCAGCTTAAGGCAGCCATAAGAAGGCTGACTATTTCCAACCGCATAGTGCCTGTGCTTTGTGGTAGTGCCTTGAGAGACAGGGGCATCCAGCTATTGCTGGATGCTGTTGTGGACTATCTCCCCTCGCCGCTAGATGTGCTGCCCGCCTCGGCTACAAATCCTGAGACTGGGGAGGAAATCCTTTGCCTGGCGAGTGACGATGAGCCTTTTTCTGCCCTGGCGTTCAAGACGGTTTCTGACCCGTTCATGGGCAGACTGGTGTACTTGCGTGTGTACTCAGGGAGTGTAAGGGCCGGGGTGCGAGTACTGAACCCTACTAGAGATAAGAAGGAGAGGCTGGGGAAACTGTATATCATGCATGCTGATCGGCGTGAGGAAGTTGACGAGACTGAAACTGGAAGCATTGTAGCTAGTTTGGGGCTCAAGACGACGTCGACAGGTGATACCCTTTGCGAGCCTGCGCGGCCTGTGCTTTTTGAGACCATACGATTTGCGGAGCCGGTGCTTTCCATGGCTGTTGAGCCCAAAACGAAGGTCGATCAGGCCAAGCTAGACGATTCCCTGGCTAAACTCGCTATGGAAGACCCGACCTTCAGGATTTACCATGACAAAGAGACGGGCCAAACTCTGATCTCGGGGATGGGTGAACTCCATCTCGAGGTACTAATGGAGCGTATGTTTCGCGAATATGGCGTAAGGGTCAACGCTGGCAAGCCTCAGGTCGCCTATAAAGAGACCATCACCATTGCTGTTGAGTCTGAAGGCAAATTCGTTCGTCAATCCGGCGGTAAGGGTCAGTACGGGCACGTATGGCTCAGAATTGAGCCAGGCAAGCGTGGGAGCGGATTTGAGTTTCGTGATCAGATTCGAAGCGGGGCTATACCTAAGGAGTTTGTTTCCTCGATAGAGGCTGGCGCCAAAACGGCTTTGCAGAGCGGGGGCCTGGCTGGTTGCCCCGTCATGGATGTGAAGGTGACCGTGTATGATGGCAGCTTTCACGAGGTCGATTCCTCGGAGTTGGCTTTCAGGGCGGCGGCTTTCATGGCTGTGAGAGATGGGATAGATAAAGCTAAACCCATTATTCTCGAGCCAATCATGATAGTGGAGATAACGACCCCCAATCAGTTTCTGGGAGACGTGATTGGTGATCTGAACTCTCGAAGAGCTCATATTGAAGGCATTGACAGTCGGGCCGATTTCTCCGCCGTCCGATGTCTGGTTCCTCTAGCGGAAATATTCGGCTTCGCTGGAGACTTGAGATCGCTCAGTCAGGGGAGGGCAAGTCACACCATGCGCTTTCATTCCTACGAGGAATTGCCTCAAAATTTGGCGGGGCTAATCGGGACCAGAATAGGGAGAGGCAGATGACCGAGCAAAGAGTGCGTATCAAGGTCAAGAGTTTTGATCACAGGCTGGCTGACCAGGCAGTAAGGCAAATAGTGGAAACAGTGGAGAGTGCTGGGGCCATAGTGGTTGGCCCGGTGCCTTTGCCCACACATATTGAGAAGTTTTGTGTTATTCGCTCCCCTAACATCGATAAGGATTCCAGGGAGCAGTTCGAGATCAGAACCCACAAGAGGCTAATCGACATTGTACAACCAAGCTCCAAGACTATAGACGCCCTCAGTCAGCTTGACCTGGCATCTGGAGTGGAGATAGATATCAAGTTATAGTTAGAACCATGTTTCCGGGCATTATCGGTAAGAAAGTAGGCGTGACGCAGCTGTTTCAGGAAGGCGGAGAGACGGTGGCAGTGACCGTTATTCAAGCTGGTCCTGTCGTGGTAACTCAGGTGAAGAGCCGGGACAAGGATGGCTATGATGCTGTCCAGGTGGGGTTTGTTGAGAACAAAGTGAAGCAATCTCGCCTCAGCTCTCCTGAGAAGGGACATCTTCGGGGTTTGGAGGGTGTTCGCTGTCTTCGCGAGTTCAGGACCGATCCCGATGAAATCGGGACTAGTGCGATCAAGCGTGGTGACAAGGTGGACGTTGGCTTTCTAAGTCAGGGTGACCTGGTAAATGTAACCGGCTTTTCAAAGGGTCGGGGCTTTGCTGGTGTGGTTAAACGGCACCATTTTGCCGGCGGGCCAAAAAGTCACGGCCAAAGCGATCGCCATCGCGCCGGCGGTTCCATTGGTGCTGGTACTTTCCCCGGTCGGGTGTTGAAGGGACACGCCATGCCAGGCCACATGGGCAATAGGAGAGTCACCGCGCGCAAGCTTAAGGTAGTTCAAAGTGATCCAGAGCGCAATCTGCTTCTGGTGAAGGGTGCAGTACCCGGAGCGAATGGGGGACTGCTGATAATTGAGAAGGCAGGATAATTACAAGTGCAAGTGCCGGTCTATAGCTCAAATGGTGAGGTCGTTGCTCAGATGGAGCTCAGCCAGGCCGTTTTTGGTTTTCCCTTTAATCAGGCGGTAGTTCACCAGGCAATGGCCAGACAATTGGCCAACAGACGCCAGGGCACTGCAGCTAGCAAGACCAGAGGCGAGGTTCGAGGGAGCACAGTAAAACTCTATCCTCAGAAGCACACTGGGAGAGCGCGCAGAGGGGATAGGAAATCACCATTGCTCAGGGGTGGTGGGGTGGTTTTCGGTCCCAAGCCGCGCACCTATCGCCAGGCGATGCCCAAGAAGGCAAGGAGGTTAGCTTTGAAATGCCTCCTCTCCGCCAAGGCCAGGGACGGGAATATGAAACTGGTGCAGGAGCTTGACTTTGAGGAACCAAGGACCAAAGATATGATGAGTATTCTGTCCTCGCTCGGCATCGGTTCCTCTGCTTTGATTCTCACTGCTCACCCCGCGCCCAATGTGGTTAAATCGGCGGCCAACTTGCCTGAAATCAAGGTTCTGCCTTCGACTCTGATTAACGTGCTGGATCTGCTTTCCTACGAAGTACTGATAGCCACTGTAGGCGCAGTGCGTAATATTGAGGAAGTCTGGGGCAAATAAGAGGTAGACGAATTGCATCTTTACGAGGTTCTGCGGCGTCCTTTAATCACGGAGAAGGCCACGTTGCTTAAGGAAGAAGATAGATATGCCTTTGAAGTCGCAACCAGGGCCACCAAAGGTCAGATCAGGGAGGCAGTAGAACGAGCTTTCAAGGTAGAAGTACGCAAAGTCAATGTGATGACCATGCCCGGGAAGACAAGAAGGTATGGCCGAAGGCAAGTAACTAGCTCACGTTGGAAAAAGGCGATAGTTACCTTGGCGCCGGGACATAAGATTACGTTTTTTGAGGGTGTTTAATGGGTTCAGTAGTTAAGTGGAGAAGAAAGAAGATGTCGAAGCACAGACATAAGAAGCTTCTTAAGAAGACTCGTTGGCAAAGGGCGCATAAATAGGGAGCGATTCATGGGATTAAAGACTTATGGGCCAACTTCTCCAGGCCGGAGATTCCGGACCGGCGCCGGCTTTGAAGAGTTGACCAGGGCAACTCCTGAGAAGTCCTTGCTGGTGCCCTTGAAAAAGAAGGCAGGGCGCAACAGCCGGGGCGTTATAACTGTGCGTCACCGAGGTGGTGGTAGCAAGCGCAAGCTTCGGCTGGTCGACTTTAAGAGGGATAAGATCATGGTGCCGGGGAAGGTCGCTTCTGTTGAATATGACCCCAATAGGTCAGCTCGCATTGCCCTGATTCACTATGCTGATGGTGAAAAGCGGTATATAATTGCCCCTTTGGGCATCAAGCTAGGTGATACGATACAGGCAGGTGAGGATGTTGATATCAGACCCGGTAATGCTCTGCCGCTGGAGTCAATTCCTGCGGGAACTCTGGTGCACAATGTGGAATTCGAGCCAGGCAAGGGGGGCAAGCTTGTTCGTAGCGCAGGAAACGCCGCCCAAACTGTGAGCAAAGAGGGCCGGTATGTAGTGCTTAAGCTCCCTTCAGGCGAGCTGCGCAAATTTCACCACAGGTGCTGGGCCACCATTGGTCAAATAGGCAACATTGACCATGAGAACATAAGGTTAGGCAAAGCCGGGAGTAAGAGATGGTCAGGTTGGCGACCTGTGGTCAGGGGCTCTGCTATGACTCCCCGTGATCACCCACACGGAGGTGGGGAAGGCAGGGCTCCGCGAGGAATGCCTCCCAAGACTCCGTGGGGAAAGCCGGCCTTGGGGCCTAAGACGCGCCGTCGTAGGAACTCGGATAACATGATTATAAGACGGAGGAAATAAAGATGTCACGGTCGCTTAAGAAAGGGCCCTTCTGTGATGCTAAGCTGCTTAAGAGAATAGAGGCGCTCAATAACTCGGGCGATAAAACGGTGATAAAGACGTGGTCTCGCTCCTCTACCGTTTTTCCTCAGATGATAGGCCATACTATTGCCGTGCACAATGGCAGGAGGCACGTGCCCGTTTTGATCACTGACAATATGGTGGGGCACAAACTGGCGGAATTTGCTATGACCAGGACATTTAGGGGTCACGTTACCAAGGCCAAAACGACTGTGCAGGCGAGGAAGAAGTAGGGAACGATGAAGGTAAGGGCTGTAGCTAAAGACGTTGGTATTTCGCCTCAGAAGGTGCGTTTGGTGATTAATATGATTAGGGGCAAAAAGGTCGACGAGGCTTTGACCATTCTGAGCTTCTCGCCTACCCCCACAGCTAAGGCGGTAGCTAAATTGATAAAATCGGCGTCCGCCAGTGCTGAGAACAACTTTCAGATGTCGCCCGCTGAGCTGAGGATCACAGATATATTCGCTGATAAAGGGCATACGTTGAAGAGATACCGCCCTCAGTCGAGAGGGCGAATTAGTCCCATCTTGAAGCGGTCTAGCAATGTTACAGTTTTCGTGACTGAAGAGGAGGAATAGCGTTGGGACAAAAAGTTCATCCTTTCGGTTTCAGGCTGGGTATCAATCAGGATTGGCGAGCTAAGTGGTATGCTGGAAAGAACTACACTCGGTTTTGGCTGGATGATGTGAAGCTGCGCAGGGTTGTGGAAGACAGATGTCTCGGAGGGGCAGTCGCTCGAGTAGAGATTGAACGTTCGGGAGATGAGGTGTGTCTAACTCTTTACTCAGCGCGTCCCGGCATCTTGATTGGTCGAGGAGGACAAAACGTGGAAGCGCTGAAGTCGGACCTCGAGGAGGTCAGTGGGGATAAGATCAGATTGACGATCAGGGAGGTTGAGCGCCCTGAGCTTGAAGCTGTTCTTGTAGCTCGGAACATCGCTGGGCGACTGGAAGAGAGGATACCTTTTCGGCGGGCTATGAGGCAAGCGGCCTTCCGGACAATGCAAGCCGGTGCTAAGGGAGTAAAGATAATGTGCAAAGGAAGACTTGGCGGGCTCGAAATCGCGAGAACTGAGACCGTCCGGCAAGGTCAAATGCCGTTGCATAAATTGCGTGCCAATATCGATTATGGTGTTGTTGAAGCCCATACCTTGATGGGGCGCATTGGGGTAAAGGTGTGGGTCTACAAGGGCGATATTATGCCTGAAGCGAAGGAGAGGAATGCTACAACCGAAACGGGTCAAGTATCGCAAGGTGCATAGAGGAAGGCTGAAAGGCAGCGCGCAGGCCGGGGATACCATTGCTTTTGGTGACTTCGGCATGAGGGCTCAGGAATCAGCTTGGGTGACCGCGCGGCAAATCGAGGCGACCCGTCGGGTACTCGTCCGCAGCCTGCATCGCGGTGGTAAACTATGGATACGAATTTTCCCTGATAAGGCTGTGACGAAGAAACCTGCAGAGACGAGGATGGGTAGTGGGAAAGGCGCTCACGATCACTGGGTAGCCGTAGTTAGGAGAGGTAGAATCCTGTTTGAATTGGCTGGCGTAGATGAGGAGCTGGCTTCGGAAGCAGCCCGTCTGGCCTCCCACAAGCTTCCTATAGCTACTAGTTTCGTCAGGAGGGAAAGGTAGAGTTGAAAGCTGGGGAAATTCGCGGCCTCAACGATGGGGAGCTATTATCGAAACTTGAAGAAGCTCATGAGGAGCTTTTTAACCTCCGTTTTCGCCTGGCCACCAGACAATTGGGGAATCACCGGGAGATTCCTCGAGTCAAGAAAAGGATTGCCAGAATCAAGACTATTTTGAAGGAAAGAGAGCTTGGCATAGGATGAGCGATTTGGAGAAACGAAAGGTAAGAGAAGGTCTGGTGGTGAGTGATAGGATGGACAAGACGGTGGTCGTGTCTGTGAAAACCAGGAAAGTGCATCCGCTCTATAGGAAAGCTATCAGAACCACCAAGAAATACAAGGCTCATGACGAACGTGGTGCCTGCAGGGTTGGAGACAAAGTGAAGATTGTAGAGACTCGCCCTCTGTCCAAGGAGAAGAACTGGCGGGTAACCGAGATAATATCGAAGAAGGAAACGGCCGAAAGCAGACTGGAGCAGAAGGAGTGATTCAGACTTATACCAGGCTTAAGATCGCCGATAATAGCGGGGCCAAGCAGATTATGTGCATTAACGTGCCCATCGGGGCCAAAAGGTATGCTCGAATAGGCGATGTCATTGTGGCCACGGTGAAGCGTGCTATGCCCCACGGAATGGTCAAAGAGGGCGAGGTAGTGCGGGCCGTGGTGGTACGTGTGGCTAAACCTTACCGCCGGTCTGATGGCTCCTCTATCAGCTTTGATGAGAACGCCGCAGTGGTCCTCGACGACAAGAACAATCCTAGAGGGAGCCGCATCTTCGGTCCGGTAGCGAGAGAACTCAGAGACAAGAACTTCGCCAAGATAATATCGTTAGCCCCAGAGGTCCTTTGACATGAAAATCAGGAAAGATGATAGTGTCATCATAATCGCAGGTAAGGATAGCGGGAAAAAGGGAAAGGTGCGTCGTGTTTTTCCCGGGGCAGACAGAGTAATAGTGGAAGGACTCAACATGATCAAGCGTCATTCTCGAGCTCGTAGGGCTGTCCGCCAGGCCGGCATAATTGAGATGGAAGCTCCAATCCACATCTCCAACGTGATGTTGCTATGCGGGAAATGTGGACACCCCACTCGGGTGGGGTCTCGCTTTTTGGCCGATGGCAAGAGGGTACGAATTTGCAGTTCATGTCGAGAAGTGATTGACTAAGGGGTTTTGACTGTGAAATCTCGCTTGAAAGAAAAGTATGTGGCGGAAGTGGCTCCGCAGCTTAAGGCCAGGATCGGCTATGGTAACATAATGCAGGTGCCTAAATTGGAAAAGGTTGTGCTTGGCATCGGTCTGGGCGAAGCAACGCAAGATCCCAAAGCTCTGGAAGCAGCGCAGAAACATCTAGCTATAATTTCCGGGCAGCGGCCGGTGACCACGCGGGCGAAGAAATCCATATCCGCCTTCAAGCTGAGGGCTGGTATGCCTGTCGGGATAATGGTGACGTTGCGAGGAAAGCGGATGTACGATTTCTTCGACAGACTGGTCAGTGTTGTTCTACCGAGGTTCCGCGATTTCCGCGGAGTATCGCGGGATTCGTTCGATGGCCGAGGGAATTACACTCTGGGCATAAGAGAACAGATAGTCTTCCCTGAAATCGATTACGATAAGGTGGACAAGATTCGCGGCCTTGAGGTAACCATTGTTACTACGGCCGAGAACGATGATGAAGCCAGGGATTTGCTGGAGTTAATGGACATGCCTTTTAGGAGAACTTGATATGGCGAAATTATCCAAGATTGTCAAATCAAAGCGTGCGCCCAAGTACAGGGTGCAGCAACGTAATCGTTGTCAGTTATGCGGCAGACCGCGGGCTTTCATGCGCAAATTTGGCTTGTGCCGTATTTGTTTTCGAGAACTCGCTGTCACCGGCGTAATACCCGGGGTAAGAAAGTCGAGTTGGTGAGAGAGAGATGACAACTACTGACCCCATCGCTGATATGCTAACCAGGATACGCAATGGCATCATGGCAGACCATGAGTCTGTACTTGTGCCGTCCTCCAAAATCAAGCTTTCTGTCATTAAGCTACTCAAGGAAGAGGGTTTTATTGACCGCTATGAGGTGCTTAGCGGGAAGCCGCAGCCAATGATAAGAGTCTACGTGAAGTACACGGACGGCCAGCCTGCGATTTCGGGTCTGGAAAGAGTAAGTAAACCAGGCCTGAGGGTCTATGCCGAAAGGCGCGAAGTCCCCAGGGTTTATGGGGGTCTGGGTATTGCCATCCTATCTACATCCAAGGGCATCATGACCGGCCAAGACGCATGGCGGCAGCATCTCGGCGGTGAGATTCTGTGTTATGTTTGGTAAATTGACGCTGGAGTTGTGAAGTATGTCTCGTATTGGGTTGCTTCCCATTGCAATACCTCCGGGTACTGAGGTAAAGATCGCTGCAAGCGAAGTTGTGGTCAGAGGAAAGAAGGGAGAACTCCGGCGACGGTTTCACCCTGACATGTCTATAGCTTTGAAGGACGGGTGCTTGATTGTGAGTCGACCCAGTAATAACAAGATTCATCGAGCTTTGCATGGGCTTACTCGCAGCCTTCTGGCAAATATGGTTACAGGAGTGAGTGAAGGTTTTGAAAAGGTCCTCGAAATAAGTGGCGTAGGCTACAAAGCACAGAAGACCGGCGATAAGCTGCTGCTCCAGGTGGGATACGCCAACACGATAGAGTTTTCGCCTCCTGCCGGTATTGGTATTGCGGTTGAAGGGGCCAATCGCATTCGCGTCACGGGGATTGACAAACAGCAGGTTGGTGAAACGGCTGCCAGAATCCGGGCAGTCCGCCCTGCTGACCCTTACAAGGGAAAAGGAGTCAAATACTCTGATGAGGAACTGCATCTTAAGCCTGGTAAATCAGGCAAAGTAGGCAAGAGATAGGTGCTACGATGAGCAAGCGAGACTCAAGGGCAATCAGGAAGGTACGACACAGGCGGGTGAGGCGCAAGATAGCGGGAACAGTGTCGCGACCTCGATTATGTGTCTTCCGCAGCCTGAATCATATCCATGCCCAGCTTATTGATGATTCTAGAGGCCGGACCTTGGTCTCAATGAGCACTCTTGACTCTCAGGTGAGAAGCAAGGTGGATGGAATGGTCAAAGCAAAAAAGGCTGAGGTAGTGGGAACCCTGTTTGCTGAGAGAGCATTAGGCAAAGGAATTAAGCAGGCGGTTTTTGACCGTGGTGGCTATAAATATCATGGCAGAGTTAAGGCTTTGGCCGAGGCCGCCAGGCAAGCTGGACTGGAGTTTTGAGAGTTAGATCATGAAAGCGATTACCAAATTAAAAGGGAAGAGAGCTCAGATCGATGCCTCAGACCTGGATCTCGAAGAGAAACTGCTGCGTATTGACCGTGTAACCAAAGTAGCAAAAGGTGGCAGGCGCCTTCGGTTCAGAGCTTTGGTGGTGGTTGGGGATGGCCGGGGGTGTGTTGGATTTGGGTTAGCTAAAGCAGGGGGGGTGCCGGATGCGATCCGCAAGGCAGGCGCTGTGGCAAAGAAGGCGTTGATTGAGGTGCCGATCGAAGATGGTACTATTCCTCATGAGGTTCTAGCCAAGTTCTGCGTATCCAAGATCCTGCTAAAGCCGGCAGCGCCGGGCACAGGCCTAATCGTCAACAATACGAGTCGAGCGATACTGGAACTGGCGGGGATAAGAGATGTGATTGGCAAGTCGTTCGGCGGGTCGAGTAAGATCAATGTGGCTAGGGCGACCATCCTGGCTTTGGCTAGCTTGAAGCCGGGCGAGAAAGCAGCAACTCAAGTCGATGTCGAAGGCCAGGAACAAAAGGCAGATGAAACAGAATGAACTAAGACCTCCTGCAGGTGCCAAGCAGAAGAGAAAACGCGTTGGCCGTGGAGATGGCAGCGGGCATGGCACCTACTCAGGACGAGGCTGCAAGGGGCAAAAGTCTCGCTCCGGTGGGGGCGTGCGGCTTGGTTTTGAAGGCGGGCAGCTACCTCTGATAAAGCGGCTGCCAAGAAAAAGGGGATTCACTAACATTTTCAAGACCGAATACAATATCATCAATGTGGGGAAGTTAAGTGTTTTCGCCCCGGGCACCGAGGTGACCCCTGAGGAACTGCTCCGAGCGGGGCTAATCGAGTCTCGGGGTCGGCCGACCAAAATCCTGGGGGCCGGCGCCATCCAGCACCCGTTGCTAGTCAGGGCTGACAAGTTCTCTGTGTCGGCGGAGAAAAAGATCGTCGCTGCCGGAGGGAAGATAGAAGGGACTCAGGATGCAGCGTAAGACAGCCCGACCGCGCCTCGTCCAGGCGATGATGGACGCACTGTCCCTGCCCGATCTGCGCCGCAGAATTCTTTTTACCTTGGGCATCCTGGCAGTTTTTCGGTTTCTGACGAATGTTCCCTTGCCCGGCGTGGATATCACGGCGTTGGAAGAACTCCTCGCAGGAAACCTCCTCTTCGGGATGCTTGACCTCTTTAGCGGCGGCGCCATGGCGACTTTCAGCATAGTTGCCATTGGTATCTATCCCTATATCACCTCGTCCATCATCATGCAATTGCTGACGCCGGTGATCCCCAGGCTTCAGGCCTTATCTCAAGAGGGGGAGCTCGGTCGGCAGACGATCAATCGAATTACTCACACGTTGACCGTGCCCCTGGCTGCTATTCAGGGCTACGGTATGTTTACCATATTGCGTGCCCAGGGCGTTACTATTGAGCCGCTCGGGCATTTGACCATAGCCAGCATCATAGTGACAATGGTGGCGGGCACGATATTCCTCGTGTGGCTCGGTGAGTTGATCACGGAGCGTGGCATAGGCAACGGGATATCGATAATAATCTTCGGTGGCATCGTGGCCAGCCTGCCGGAAATTCTCGGCCGCGGCATCGTAGCTGCTCAAGAGGGACAGCCCGGCGGGTTGATCGCCTTCGTCATCCTGTCTTTGGCTACACTGGTACTCATAGTCATATTTGTTGAGGCTCATCGCCGTATTCCTGTACAGTATGCCCGGAGCACTTTCCGTAGTGGCCGTATGTATCGCCAATCGGGTTCCACGTATATACCGCTCCGGGTGAATACCGCCGGGATGATACCCATAATTTTCGCCATTGCCTTAATGCAACTTCCCGCTACGATATCTTCCTTCTTGATGGGTCCTGAGCAGAACCCGAATTTCTGGAATACAATCTACAATACTTTTCAGGCTAATACCTTGCTCTACCAGGGGGCGTACTTCGCCCTGGTAATTGGTTTCGCCTTCTTTTACACCATGGTCATTTTTGAGCAGATGAACCTGCCCCAGACCCTGCAGCAACAAGGGGGGTTCATCCCGGGAGTTCGACCCGGCAAGGCAACGGCCGACTATCTGAACAGAATCATAAGGCGCATTACGTTTGGTGGCGCCCTCTTCCTGGCCCTAGTGGCGATTATGCCCTTCATTGCGGCGCAAGTCACGCGCGTCGGAGTGTTGACGCTCCAGAGCACCGCCATGCTGATAGCTGTCGGTGTGGCTCTGGATACAATGAAGCAATTAGAGGCTCAATTGACCATGCGCCGCTACGAGGGTTTCCTGAAATAATGCACATCATCATGCTGGGTGCTCCGGGGGCGGGGAAGGGTACTCAGGCGGATATTCTCTCCCAGGAGATGAAGCTGCCTCATATAGCCTCCGGTGATTTGCTTCGTCGGGCGCTGGAAGAAAGAACCGACATTGGTCTCCGCGCTGAAAGTTATATGGATAAGGGAGAACTAGTTCCTGATGAGCTGACGATAACGATGATTCTGGAGAGAATCCATCGGGCTGACTGTGCCCGTGGCTGCATTTTCGACGGCTTCCCCCGCACTTTGCATCAGGCTGAAGTCCTGGAGAAAGCCCTTGGTGAGCAGGGAAAAACCATAGATAGGGCGATATATCTTGAAGTGCCGGATGAAGAGCTGGTGAAGCGCCTCAGCGGGAGGCGGCTTTGCCGGACCTGCCAGACACCCTATCACGTAATAGGCTCACCCCCCAAAACGCCGGGGAAATGTGACAGATGCGCTGGTGTGTTGTATCAGCGTTCTGATGATAGGGAGGAAACGGTAAGGGGCCGACTGGCTGTGTTTTGTGCTCAGACTGCTCCCGTCCTCGATTACTATGAAAACCAGGGCAAACTGGTCAGGATCAATGGGGACCTGGGAATAGAGGGAGTAGCTAGAGAGATAGTCTCTGCTCTCAAGGCGCCCACTTCACCCTGAATGCGGCGAAGGGTTTCTGAGATCCTTTTGTCGCTATGCTCGCCGAGAATGGGATCAGGTGCAAGCAGGGACAAAAGAAATGGTAGTCATAAAGTCTAGCGAGGAAATAGCTATCATGAGGCAGTGTGGTAGAATCCTCGCGGGCATTCTGGACAGACTGAGGTCGGAAGTAAGAGCGGGGATCGAGACTGGCCACTTGGACGCAATCATGATGGAAGAATGTGAGAAGAGAGGAGTTAGACCTTCTTTCAAGGAGTATCGCGGTTTTCCTGCCAATTTATGTGTTTCGATTAATGATGAGATAGTGCACGGCATTCCTGGTGAACGAAGATTGGAGGAAGGAGACATCGTCTCTGTGGATGCAGGAGCGAGTCTTGATGGCTTTCATACGGACGCTGCCATAACTGTTGGTGTGGGGCGGATAAGTAAGGCGGCTGGTAAGCTTGTCGCGGTTACAGAAGGGGCTCTCAAGGCCGGCGTGGCTCGAGCTGCATGTGGGGCTTACGTGGGGGATATCTCATCTGCTATTCAACGTTATGTTGAATCGAGAGGATTTGCTGTGGTCAGAGAATATACGGGACATGGAGTGGGTCGCGATCTTCATGAAGATCCCCAGATACCTAACTGTGCGTTTGGGAAAGGTCTCTTGCTTCGTAGAGGGATGACTCTGGCTATTGAACCTATGGTCAATGCCGGAGACTGGCGCACTAAGCTGGCAGCCAATGAATGGACGGTGGTTACAGCCGACGGAGGTCTTTCAGCACATTTTGAGCATACCATTGTCGTAACTGATAGTGACGTCGAGATACTTGTTTAGGTATTATGTAAGAATGGCTAAGAAGGAGAGGATAGAGGTCGAAGGCAAGGTGATCACAGTTTTGCCCAATACCATGTTTCGCGTCGAGTTGGCCAATGGACACCAGGTATTGGCTCACATCTGTGGCAAGATGAGAAAGCGCTATATTAGGATTGTGCCCGGGGATAGGGTTCTGATAGAGCTCTCCCCTTATGATTTGAGCCGCGGCAGGGTCACCTATCGGCTCAGGTAGGTTGACAGGTTAATCAGGAAGGTTTATCATAACAGGGTTTGTTTGCAGTGTGATTGGAAATGAAAGTAAGAGCTTCGGTTAAGCCCATATGCAGGAAGTGCAAGGTCATCAGGCGGGAGGGTGTGGTTAGGGTTATTTGTGAGAATCCAAAACACAAGCAGAGGCAGGGGTGACGAACGATGGCACGTATTGCGGGTATAGATCTTCCTAAGGATAGGCCGGTTTGGGTGGGCCTGCAACGCATCTACGGTATCGGTTCTTCAACAAGCCGGCACATCTTGACGGCCGCCGGCATCGATCCCGCCATTCGAGTTAAGGACCTCAGTGACGAACAGGTGGGCCAGATACGAGATGCTATTGACAAGGAACATAAGGTGGAAGGGGAGCTGAGGCGGGAGGTACAATCCAATATCAAGCGGCTTATCGAAATCAGCTGCTATCGTGGCTTGAGGCACCGCATGAGGTTGCCCGTTCACGGACAGAGAACTCGCACTAACGCCCGAACCAAGAGGGGGCCGAGGAAGACAGTGGCCGGTCGAGGGCAAAGACGGGGCGTGGCTAAGAAATAGAGAGGTAGTGTTAGCAGATGCCTAAGAAGAGAAGGGCTCGTAGGACCCATAAGAGGATTAGCGAAGGCAAGGTCTTCATCCAGTCCACGTTTAACAATACGATGATTACCATCACTGATATGCAGGGCAACGTTGTAGCCTGGGGGAGCTGTGGTACTGCAGGGTTCAAAGGTTCCAGGAAAGGGACACCCTATGCTGCCCAAATGGCTGCCAGAGAGGCAGCTCACCGAGCAATGGGCGATGGGTTGCGCCGAGTCGAGGTGTATATTAAGGGCCCCGGTAGTGGACGGGAAGCGGCTATTCGCGCCCTGCAGGCTTCCGGAATCACCGTCACAGCTATCAAAGATGTGACTCCTATCCCCCATAATGGCTGTCGTCCGCGGGGGAGGAGAAGGGTATAGAATGGCACGCTACACAGGCCCCGTTTGTCGCCTATGTCGCCGCTTTGGAGACAAACTCATGCTCAAGGGGGACAGGTGTCCCACACCTAAGTGCCCTTTGGAGAAGAGAAATACCCCGCCTGGGGGGCGGCCCCCACCTAGAGGGCGTGGCGGCCGTGGCGGCGTCTCCGACCGCGGACTTCAGCTGCGGGAAAAGCAGAAGGTTCGCTTTAGCTATGGTGTCCTGGAACGACAATTCCGCAGGTTTTTCTCTCAGGCAAGAAGAAGCCCCGGTACCACCGGTGAAAACCTTCTCATACTGTTGGAGAGGAGATTGGATAATGTGGTTTACCGCTTAGGCTTTGGTGATTCCCGTGCCCAGGCCAGACAAGTAGTTCGACATGGCCATATCCTTGTTAACGGACGGAAAACCGACATACCTTCATTTCTGGTCAAATCGGGAGACGCCATTAAATGGCGAGAGACTAGCACAAAGACGGAATATTACAAGAGGATAGCTGAGGAAATCGAAGAAGGATCTGTTCCTAATTGGCTAAGCCTGGACAAGGAGAGCATGACAGGTAGAGTGCTAAACTTGCCTGCCAAGGACGATCTTGAAGCCGCATTCAATGTGAAGGCTGTCGTTGAGTATTACTCGAGGTAAGCTATGCCTGAAGCATCTGTCCCCACTGTAACTTGTGTTGAAAGCGCTGGACACTACGGTCGTTTTCTTGCTGAACCTCTGGAGCCGGGTTTTGGTGTTACTTTAGGTAACGCCCTGCGACGTGTCCTGCTGAGTTCCTTGCCTGGTGCTGCAGTGACATGGATCAAGATCGAAGGAATTCAGCATGAGTTCTCCCCCCTTCCTGATGTTAAAGAGGATGCCATGGAGTTCTTGCTGAATATCAGGCAGCTGAGACTCTGCCCTCTTGTTCACCAACCCGGGCAGTTGTTCTTGGAGGTAGAGGGGGAAGGCACGGTCTGCGCAGGTGACATCAAGCCCTCGGCCGACTTTCGCATCGCCAATCCTGAGCTCTACCTGGCTTCTCTGGACTCACCGCAGGCCAGGCTTGGCGTCGAGCTTAATGTGGAGCTAGGGAAGGGCTATGTGCCGGGCAAGTCGGTTGACGGCCTACCCGTGGGAGCTCTGCCAGTGGATGCCATATTCACCCCGGTGCGGAAAGTGAATTTCTCTGTGGAGTCTGTGAGGCCCGGCCGGGAGGGAAGTCCGGAGGAGCTCATCCTTGAGATTTGGACCGATGCTACCATTCTTCCCTGGGAGGCCCTGAATCAAAGTGCCATCATCTTGATTAACCAATTCGCTGCTTTCAGAGACCTTGAAGTTCCCATGGCTACAGCTTTGTCGGTTTTGCCCGAGCAAGATGACACGCCGCTGGAGCAATTGAATTTGTCAACTCGTTCCTACAACAGCTTGAAGAGGGCAGGTATTTTCACCCTGGGTCAGTTACTGGAGAAAGGCGCCGAAGGTCTGCCGCCATTGGCCGGCTTGGGAGAAAAGTCCAGAGCCGAGGTCGAAGAGTTAATGGCAAGATTAGGCCCTCCTGTTCCCAGGAAGCAGGACGCATGAGGCACAAGTTAGCTGGTCGGAAGCTAGGCAGGTTCACGAAACAGAGGTGGGCGTTGTACCGAAATCAAGTTACTGCGCTTCTGGATCACGAGAAGATCATCACCACCGAAGCTAAAGCTAAGGAGGTGCGTAGTCTAGCGGATAAGATGATTACTTTGGGCAAGGACGGCGGCCTTGCCTCAAGGCGGGAAGCCTTAGCTTTTGTTTTTGACAAGAAGGTGGTTGCTAAGCTATTTGGTGAGATCGCCCCGGGCTATGCCGACCGTAACGGTGGTTATACGAGGCTGTTAAAGCTGGGACCCCGCCCTGGTGATAACGCGCCTATGGTTCAAATTGAGCTGGTCAAGTAAGTTTGTTTTACTCGTAGAATATGACGGCACCCAATACCATGGCTTTCAATGGCAAGCCGGCCTGCCTACCATACAAGGCGAACTTGAACAAGCTATAAGGCGATTCTGCGGGCAGAGCAGCCGGGTCATGGCAGCTAGCAGAACTGACACCGGTGTGCATGCCAGGGAACAGGTGGCAAGCTTCTGGGCAAAATCTGCATTGGATACCATGACATTGGTTAGGGCCCTAAATCATTATTTGCCCGAAGACATCGCGGTCAAAGCGGCTTACAGGGCTAGCGATGATTTCAATGTCAGGCGCGATGCTCTGAGTCGGGAGTACCGTTACTGTATCTTGGATGGCAATACTCGGTCGCCGCTTAGTCGAGGATTCTCTTTGTTCGTGCCCAAAATGCTGGACATGGAAGCCATGAATGAGGCCTGTGAGCTGATGAAGGGTGAGCACGATTTCGCCTCCTTTGCCAGTTCTCTCGATGGTAGCAGACCCACGGTGCGTAGTATCCACCAGGCGCGAGTCGAGAGGAAAGGAGATTACACGGTTTTCCGCATCGTGGCCGATTCCTTCCTGCCCCATCAGGTACGAAGCACCGTAGGTCTTTTGATCAGGCTGGGCCTGGGTAAGATAGATATCCGGGAATTTCATGATATAATGGAGGCGAGGAGTGTGGGTCTGGCCGGCCCCGTATCTCGTCCTTGCGGCCTGTGCCTCATGAGGGTCAACTATCCTGAACCCTCGGGAATCTACAGATGAAGACTTATAGTCCCAAAGCTAAAGACATCCAGAGAGAGTGGTGGGTGATCGATGCCACGAATCAGACTCTGGGAAGAATGGCCTCGCAACTGGCTCGCCTACTTATGGGCAAGCACAAGGCAATCTTTGCCCCCCATATTGATACCGGTGACTATGTTGTGGTGATTAATGCCGCCAGAGTGAGGGTGACTGGCAAGAAGGCCGAGAAGAAGTCTTACTATAGGCACTCAGGATACCCCGGGGGCCTAAAGAGCCAAAGCTTTGAGGAACTATTTAGCAAGAACCCTGTGCGGGTGATTGAGCTCGCGGTGAAGGGGATGTTGCCCCGTAATCGTCTGGGCAGGGCCATGTTCAAGAAACTAAAGGTCTATCCTGGAGATGAGCACCCCCACCAGGGTCAGGTCCGGGTCCGTCGTACTGAACGAAGCGAGGAACTGATCGCGATGGCAGAGAACAAAGGGAGCGAAATACTACCGGAGGGAAGGTGATTGCATATGAGCGAGGAAAGCTACGTTTGGGGAACGGGTAGACGCAAGTGTGCCATAGCGCAGGTCAGGCTCTTTCCGGGCAAGGGCGACATAGACATTAATGGCCGGCCTTATGAAGAGGCTTTCCCTCGGGTGGAGCATCGTCACATGATTGAGCAGCCTCTGCTGGCTACCAATACCGTGGGCAAGTTCCGTTTCGCGGTGAAGGTGAATGGCGGCGGTCTGAGTGGCCAGGCTGGAGCTGTTCGTCACGGCATCGCTCGAGCTCTTGTCAAGGAGAACGAGCTGTTTAAGCCGATGCTACGAAAGGAAGGTTTGCTTACCCGGGACGCTAGAGTCAAGGAACGCAAGAAATACGGACTCAAACGAGCCCGCAAGGCACCGCAGTATACCAAGCGCTAGCCGTGCTCCGACCTATTACTCGGCATCGACTGATTATTCGTCGCATGTTCTTTTGGTGCGCCTTACAGTTCGGCAGCCAGGTGCTGGTAGATTCCCGAGTCATCGATGATGGTCTAGGAACACCCGCTTCTCATTCTCAGCTCTCTGCCCCTTGTGGTTCTGACCCCTTCGCATCTTGTTATCCTGAGCCTTTCCCCTAGTGTGATTGCCAGCGGAGCGCGGCAATCTCTTGCCCAGCCCCGACATCGCTTCGTCCCGACGCATCGGGACTCCTCAGAATGACATTACTAGACGCTCGCAGGCATCGTGCTATTGCTCGATACAGGGGGAACAGGTATAATATCGACCTGCTGGGGATTAGTCTAGCGGTAGGACGACTGACTCTGGATCAGTTAGGCCAGGTTCGAATCCTGGATCCCCAGCCAATGGGGCGCATTCGTCTAGAGGCCTAGGACACCTCCCTCTCAAGGAGGAGATCACGGGTTCGAATCCCGTATGCGCTACCAAATCTCTCCTGGGGGCACGGCGAGATTAGCCCGCTTAAGTCGTACTGAGATGATTTCCCTGAGCCTTGTTCGCTGTTTCTTCTCTATGCTAAACTTGGCCACAAGCAGATGAGAAAACGTGTTTTTTCTGGTTTCCGCCCCACCGGCAGGCAGCATATTGGCAACTACCTGGGAGCGGTACGGAACTTCGTCGCCCTTCAGGATGAATATGACTGCGTCTATTGCGTGGTGGATATCCACGCTCTCACTACTCTGGAAGGCACGGAATCCCTGAGGGAGGATATTCAGGAAATGGTGCTTGACTGGCTGGCGGCGGGCGTTGACCCACAGAAGAGCATCATCTTCGTTCAGTCTCATGTTCCCCAGGTGCAGGAACTGCATACCTTGTTCAGCATGCTGACTCCCCTGAGCTGGTTATTACGTGTTCCGACGTTTAAGGAGAAGGTGAAGATGCAGCCGCATAACGTTAATTATGGGCTGGTGGGCTATCCTGTTCTCATGACGGCTGACATCGCCCTTTATAAGGCACAGGTTGTTCCTGTGGGCGAGGACCAGCTTGCGCATCTTGAACTGGCCCGGGAGATCGTGCGCCGGTTTAACTCCATGTATGGCTTTGTGTTTCCTGAGCCGAAGGCGAAGCTCACCAACTTCCCGCTGGTTTTGGGACTGGATGGGGTGCAGAAGATGGGGAAAAGCTATGGCAACGATATCGAGATGGCTGCCTCTCCGCAGGAGATCTCGGAGCGAGTGATGACCGCCTATACAGACCCGTCACGGAAGTACCGCTCTGACCCGGGGCATCCCGAAGTGTGTAACGTCTTCCGCCTCCATGGCTTCTTCACCGCGGCACGAGCAGAGGAGATTGCTTCAGACTGTAGTAGTGCTCGTATTGGCTGTGTGGACTGCAAGAAGATACTGGCGCAGAGCATCAGTTCGAATCTGGAGCCCTTCCGGGAAAGGCGGGCTGGCTTCGCTTCCAGGCCCCGTTATGTTAGTCAA
This sequence comes from Dehalococcoidia bacterium, assembly GCA_004375885.1. Classification (GTDB taxonomy): domain Bacteria; phylum Chloroflexota; class Dehalococcoidia; order GIF9; family AB-539-J10; genus RBG-13-51-36. The sequence goes on along the minus strand of SOJG01000035.1, from coordinate 115 downwards.
GTTCTTGCCGATGGAGCTAATCGGGCTGAGGCTATAGCCAAAGAGACCATGATAGAGGTGAGGGAGAAGATGAGTCTCCTTCAGCGTGCCGACCTGGAGCGGCTTGGCTAGGGCC
>SOJG01000074.1 GCA_004375885.1 Dehalococcoidia bacterium | reverse complement strand
CTGAGCGAGACAGGAGAGCCAAGGTGGTTCATGCCGAGGGTGAAGCCCAGGCGGCGGAGAAATTGGCCCAGGCTGCCCAAGTTATTTCCAGCCAGCCGGGAGCCTTACAGCTCCGCTATTTGCAGACATTGGCAGGCATTGCCACAGAGAGAAGCAACGTCATCCTGTTTCCTTTGCCCATAGACTTGCTGGCTCCCTTTTTGGGCAAGGCCAGTCCGTCAGAGAAAAGCGAATAGCACGACACAATTTGTCAATATATAACATGGCGAAAGCGCCTGCTAAGGTCATTCTGGAAGTCTAAATGAAGTTCCACGGTGAAGAATCGCTTGACACCGTCCTGACCTAAGCGAAAGGCTGAGGATGACACCTCGATTCTGTCACTGCCAGGCACGACAGTGCCCAGAGAATCCCAGCGAGACTATGTAGAATTCCCAGGCTCCAAGTGACGGAGGTCGCAACGAGGGAAGGCAGTGAGCCAAGAATGACGGGACATGAAGAGTCCAGGGCAGAATCACAGGCGGAGTTCATCGATCCGTGTCTATAGCAGATTTGGCTCTGGAGCTTCGGTGATAGGAGATGTAGTGGCAAAGAAGCCGGGCTTCCTTTCTGCTCAAGGTGCTACCTGGACCCGAGGGACTCCATTGATCAGATTTTCCTGGCTCAGGCCGCAGCTATGATGAGTAAAACTAAGCAAGAGTGGCGGGAAACTACCTTGGCTTCGACTTTGAAACGCGCCGCCGAGCGGGAGGAGAAGTTCGAAACCAGCTCTGGCCTGGAGATAGATACGGTTTACACGCCAGAGGATCTGGTGGGTCTCGACCACGCCCGGGATTTGAACTACCCCGGAGAGTATCCCTTTACGCGGGGCGTCCAGCCAAATATGTATCGCGGTAGAATATGGACAATACGCCAGTATGCTGGCTTTGGCACTGCTGAGGAGACTAACCAGAGGTACCGCTATCTTCTAGAGCAGGGCCAGACAGGGCTGAGCGTAGCCTTCGACCTGCCCACACAAATCGGTTATGATTCCGACCATCCCTTAGCTAGAGGTGAGGTGGGCAAGGTTGGTGTTGCCATAGATAGCCTCCGCGATATGGAGATCCTTTTTCAGGATATACCTCTCGACAAAGTAAGCACTTCTATGACCATAAATGCCACCGCCCCAGCTCTCCTTGCCATGTATATCGCCCTGGGTAAGAAACAGGGTGTTGAACCGGCTGAGTTGAACGGGACTACTCAGAATGACATACTCAAGGAGTACATTGCCCGGGGTACCTATATCTTCCCACCCCACCCTTCCATGCGCCTGACCACTGATATATTCGCCTATTGTGCTGAGCAAGTCCCTCGCTGGAATACCATCAGTGTCAGCGGTTACCATATAAGGGAGGCGGGATCGACTGCAGCTCAAGAAATCGGCTTCACTCTGGCTAACGGGATTGCTTATGTCCAGGCCGCCATCGATGCTGGGCTGGCTGTGGATAGATTCGCTCCCAGGCTATCGTTCTTCTTCAATAGCCATGTCAACTTCTTCGAAGAGATTGCCAAATTCAGGGCGGCGCGGCGCCTCTGGGCGAAGATTATGAGGGAGAGATTTGGTGCTACAGACTCACGTTCGTGGACGCTTCGCTTCCACACTCAAACTGCCGGATGCAGTCTCACTGCACAGCAGCCACATAACAATATTGTGCGTACAGCGCTACAAGCCCTAGCTGCGACCCTCGGAGGCACTCAATCGCTGCACACCAACTCTTTCGACGAAGCTTATGCCCCACCTTCCGAGGAAGCGGTAACCATAGCTGTGCGGACTCAGCAGATATTGGGCTACGAAAGCGGCATTGCTGATGTCGTAGACCCTTTCGGTGGCTCCTATTACATAGAGCATCTGACCAACAGCTTAGAACAGGAGGCCGCCGAGTATATTTCCAGAATTGACGGCCTTGGCGGCGCCGTAGCTGCCATAGAGCAAGGATATCAGCAACGGGAGATTCAGGACTCCTCTTACCGCTGGCAAAAGGCAATTGAAAACAGTAAACGTACTGTAGTAGGGGTCAACAAGTTCGTATCTCCCTATCCCAGAATAAAGGGCCTGCTTCGAGTCAAGCCAGAGGTGGAAAGACGACAGAAGGAGAGGACGGCCGAGGTCAGGAAGGAGAGGGACAATGATCATGTCAGCCGTGCGCTTAAACGGTTGAGAGATGTCGCCCGGAGCGGGGACAATACCATGCCTGCCTTTCTTGAGTGTGCAGAGGCCTACGCCACCCTGGGTGAGATTTGTGACACACTTCGCCAGGTCTTTGCCACGCAAAAGGAATTCCTGGTTTTCTGAGAGGTAACCTTTAGGCGCCGTGCCACTCATACTAGAGGAGGTGAAATGGCCAAGAGAGTTGATCACGTCGGCATTCTAGTTAGCAACCTCGACGAAGCGATAAAGCTCTATGAGGATTGCCTTGGTGTTGTGGTTGATAAGATCGAAACCGTCTCCGAGCAGGGCGTAAGGGCAGCCATCCTTTCCTTAGCGGAAGGCGCCAAGCTGGAGCTTCTAGAACCGCTGCCCGGCAGTAATCTGGCCAGAGTATTGGAGAAAAGAGGGGAGGGGCTTCATCACATTACGTTTGAGGTTGACGATGTAGATAAGGAACTCAGCCGTCTCTCTGAACTAGTAGAGTTGATTGATAAGAAGCCGCGCCAGGGCTTAGAGGGCCTGGTGGCTTTCCTTCACCCCAAATCGCTCAGGGGAGTGCTTATTGAGCTTTGTCAGAGAATCTAGAGAGGGATCGAACTATGACCAAAGATAGGATTCGTGTTCTGCTGGCCAAGCCCGGTCTGGATGGGCATGACCGGGGTGCCAAAGTGGTGGCTAGAGCTCTACGGGATGCCGGCATGGAGGTAATCTATACCGGTATCCGGCAGACTCCCGATATGATTGTGGAGGCAGCTATCCAGGAGGACGTAGATGTTGTAGGGTTGAGCATCTTGTCCGGGGCTCACCTAGAGCTCTTTCCCCCGGTCATAGAAGGATTGAGGAAAAAGGGAAGAGAAGATGCGTTGGTTATCGCTGGCGGCATAATACCCGAGGATGATATCCCCTCCTTACAGCAGATGGGCATAAGAGCCATTTTTGGCCCGGGCACTTCGACAGAAGACATTATCAGCTTCATCCAGCACGAAGTAGCCAGATAAACAAAGCGAGCCCAGATTGACAGGTTTATTACCTAAGTAAAGAGAAGGCAAATCTGTTGTCCCCACTTCCATGACGCTGCGATCGGTGAGTGGCGTCCCTATTGGCCAGATCAAGCGTCCAGAAATGCGAGCGCCAAAGGAATTCCCGCTCCAAATCTCCGCTTCAGACGCAATCCGTTTGACAGGGCCGGGAGTGCTTCACTCTCACGACCGAAGGAGCATCCCTCTAGTTGCCTACTTTGCCGGGCTTCTGCCGCGCTGTTCCAGGCGTTAAGGAAATCCTTCCCTCACGATTGAGCTCGGCGCGGTTTCAGGCTTCGAATCCTGGGGCTCTAGCCCGGAACCTGGGAGTTTCCAATGCGGCTGGTAAGACCCTGTCAGGAACCAGCCAAAGCAATACCGATGAGGTCAGTCAGGCTATGAACCCCATTCCGCCTCATGTAGCTCTCTATTCCTTCCAGTACATTGAGACCGGATCGTGGATCGGTCAGGCTGGCTGTGGCGATCTGTACAGCAGTAGCTCCGGCCATAATGAACTCCAGGGCATCCTCGGCACAGGTAATGCCACCACACCCTATCAATGGGATGCGCACCGCCCTGGCGGCCTCGAATACCATATAGAGAGCCACAGGCTTGATAGCGGGACCCGAAAGCCCGCCTACAATATTGCCCAGGCTAGGCCTCCTCTGGTCTATATCAATAGCCATCCCTTTGAGCGTGTTGATCAGCGATATGGCATCAGCTCCAGCTCCTGCTACAGCTAGAGCGATTTCCTTGATATCGGTTACGTTGGGACTCAGCTTAACGATAACCGGTAAGCTGGTAGCAGATTTAACCGCTGACGTTACCCGCGCGGCAAGCTCGGGATGTGTGCCGAATTCCATCCCCCCTGCGGCAACATTGGGGCAACTGATGTTCAGCTCAACGGCGCTTATTCCGGGCACGCCCTCCAATCTGCGTGACACAGCCACATATTCGCTGATCGTTTCCCCGGCGACGTTAACAATGACCGGAACCCTCCATCCTGCCCATACAGGCGCTTTCTCTGCAATCAGGGCGTCAACACCAACGTTTTCCAGGCCCACCGAATTGAGCAGACCACTGGCAGTTTCCACCAGTCGTGGCTGCGCATTGCCCTTCTTAGGCCTAAGAGTAGTCCCTTTGCAGACAATAGCGCCCAGCTTCTGTATGTCAGAGATCTCGCCGTACTCTACGCCATAGCCAGCTATGCCAGCGGCTATCATCACGGGATTGGTCAGAACGAGTCCTTTAGGATGCCGGGGGGCCAATTGCACGCTGAGGTCAGGCGAGTCGCTCATTGATTAGAACTTCACCGCTGCAGTAATCCTCTACTTGAGAGGAAGAGGATCTAGAGGCCACATTGTTCGTCTAGCTAGAGCTTTGCCTGAGCAATTCCTTAGCTATCTGAGCAGCCTTCTTGCCAGACATTAGCATGCCACCAAAAATAGCTCCCATCCTCGGCGAACCGAAGACGGCGTTCGCTGTCATACCAGCGACCACTAGACCCGGACAGACTTCCCTGGTGTTTTCCAGAATCTGTCTTTCCCCTTTCTCGGCCCACATGGCCCCCTCCCCCATCACATCCCCCGTCTTCGTTCCTAGCTTCGGACCTATCTTCCGCGCCACGATGCCGCAGACTTCAGCGCTATGTCCTGTGGCATCTACAGCTACCTTGCACCTGACAGTTAGGGGGTCCACATGAAGCTTCGACCAGGAAACAGCGCTCCAATTGAGAACAAGTCCGGCTATCCTGTCATCTTCTCGAATCATCACATCTTCAACGCTAACTAAATTGAATATCTTGGCCCCCGCTTTTATGGCCTTCAAGCAGATGGCTGAAATGGCTTCCAACGAACTGGCGACATAGTATCCCTTTTCGTATTCTCTGGCCGAAACGTCAAACTCATCCAATATCCGTTTGCCCTCTTCCTGAAGCACGATGTGGTTAAACATCATCGCTCCGCCAGGCATGCCGCCACCGACACGAAGCTGCCTTTCAAATACTACCGTCCTAATTCCGTCTTTGGCCAGGTAGTACGCGGTAACAAGCCCGGCTGGTCCCGCCCCAGCTATAGCAACATCCACCTCCATCGCTTCCATGAAGTCCTTCATGTAGCTTTCAATAATGGCCCGGGAAATGACAACTTCGTCCATTTTCACTTAATCTCCCCTTAGTAGCTTGAGCGGCAGGTCTGAAGACGTGCCAGCTAGTATATCTCTATTGGCAGGCGATGTCTAGCCAGTTGAGGTAGTCCTCACTGCCGGCAACGATAGGCAGCGCGATGATCTCGGGTACTTCATAAGTATGCACTCGCTTCACCAGTTCAGCTATTTCAGGAAACAGAGCTGCTCTCGTCTTGACCATCAAGAGGCTCTCCCGAGCCGCATCAAGCTTGCCTTCCCAGCGGAAAAGCGAATCCACCCTGGGCACGATGTTTACGCAGGCGGCCTTCTTCCCATTGACCAGCATTTCAGCAATCTTACGGGCTTCTGCCTCGCCGCTGACAGTAATAAAGACGACTATCCCCCCTGCTGCTTTCATCGTTTCGGACCTATCCTGAGCATCCTATCCACAGCCGCCTTTGCCCCGAGCCGAATTCGCTCGGCAACCTTCACCTCAGGATTCATCTCCTCCAAAGACCACAAGACCTTCTCCAGGGTAATCAATTTCATATTAGGGCAGATTGCCTGCTCGGAAACAGGAATGAATCTCTTGCCGGGATTCTCCTTTCTCAGCCGGTATATTATGCCCACCTCTGTGCCCACAATCATCTCTCTGACACCTTCTCTTCGAGCATATCTAAGCATCCCGCCGGTGCTGAGCACTTCATCGGCAAGGGCGATGACCTCCGGCCTGCACTCTGGATGAACTACAATCTTAGCTTGCGGATATTCCTGCCTCAATTCCTCCATCCTCTCAGGCGTTATCCTGACATGGGTGGGGCAAAAGCCGGGCCAAAGGATCATCTCTTTTCCGGTCCTGGCCGAGACATAAAGCCCTAGATACTGGTCAGGGACGAATAATATCTCCTGAGCATCCAGGCTTTCTATGATCCCGACTGCATTCGCGGAGGTGCAGCAGATATCTGACTCTGCTTTGACTTCGGCCGAGGAATTGATGTAGCAGACCACTGCTGCCCGGGGATGTTCCTTCTTCTTCTCCCGCAAGCGATCAGGGGTAATCATATCCGCCATGGGGCAGCCAGCATTCATATCAGGAAGCAGGACCACCTTATCTGGACAAAGGATCGAGGCGGTTTCCGCCATGAAGTGGACTCCGCAGAACACGATTACACTAGCACCGGTCTCAGCCGCCCTTTGACTCAGCTCCAGGGAATCGCCAACGAAGTCGGCTATATCTTGAATCTCGCCTAATTGATAATTATGGGCGAGGATCACCGCCCCTCTTCTTGTCTTGAGGTCCAGGATTTCCTTGATTAGTTCGGTATCTCTATTCCCCATCCCTCGTTATCCTCCAATCATGTGTGTAGACATTCATCCTCTTTCCTCTGACGAAGCCCACCACGGTCACGCCCAGATCAGCAGCCAACTTCAGCCCCAGGTCAGTGGGGGCAGACTTGGAGACAATCACGGGCACATTTCTTCTGGCTACCTTGAGCAGTATCTCGGAAGACACCCTTCCACTGGTGACTATTATGTGGTCGTTGGTTGCTATGTCATTTGCGATGCATTCGCCAAAGATTTTGTCTATGGCATTATGTCTTCCTATATCCTCGCTGAATACTATGATGTTCCTTGTATCACAGAGGGCAGCACTGTGAACGCCGCCGGTTGCCCTATAAATCTGGGAGCGACGTTGAAACTCGTTCACCAGAGCTAGAACCTCGAGCCTCGATATTTCAAGCAGGGATTCGACTTTCGCTTGACCTTGAACATCAACTGCACTATAGAAAGATGTTCCCCGGCCACACCCTGACGTTATGAACCTCCGGCCCAAAGCATCACGGGCAAGCTCTTCATCGCTATCAGCTTCCACCCGCACTACCCCTCTCCGATCATCAACTATTATCTTTCTGATCTCGTCCTTACCCCTAAGTAAGCCCTCGGAGAAAAGGAAACCGGTAGCTAAATACCTTAGATTCGTAGGGGAACATAGTAAGGTTGTCAGCTCCTGGTTATTTAAGATGATAGTGAGAGGAAACTCTCTAGCCACTACATCTTCTATGCAGCTGGTGCCCTTTTCAGAGAGCTTCAATATGCGGAACCTCTCTGTCCCGTTATCCATTCTTCTCTACCACTATCTGGTCTCCGACACGGACAGACCCGCCCCGGAGTACTCTGGCAAATACCCCTTCCTTGGGCATGATACATTTGCCGGTCTGCCTAAAGATAGCACACCCGCTATGGCACTCCTTGCCAATCTGGGTAACCTCAAGGAGAACGTCCTTTCCGATGGATATCTGTGTGCCCACGGGCAGGGAGGCGACTTCCAGCCCTTCGGTGGTAAGATTCTCCGCAAGATCCCCGGGGCCTACCTCGAAGCCCAGCCCTCTCATCTTGTCGATGCTCTCCACCGCCAATAGGCTCACCTGTCGATGGGTAGAGGAATCAGCGTGGGCATCGCCAATCAGGCCATAACCCTCCTTAAAGAGACCTTCAGCGACAGCTTCCTTTCTCGTACCCTTCTCCTCACTCTTACAGACAGCAACTATTCTAGCCATTGAGCACTATTTTACCGCAGTTACTATGTTAGCGAAAAGCAATAGCCCAGCAGTAGAGACATCCCGCTGACAACCACCAGATAGATAGCCAGAATTTTGCCACCGAACGTCTTTCTCAGAACCAGGATAGTGCCCCAACTCGTAATGGGACCCACCAGGAGCAGCACCATTCCGGCGCCAATGTTCATTCCCTGCGACACGAAGGCGTGAACCAGGGGAACGCTGGCTGTCGAGCAGATATACATAATTAGGCCAAAGCCAAGGCTAAAAAGATACCCCAATCCCCCGCCGAAATGAGCTCCCACGAATTGCCCGACCGGAGCCACCGCTGTCACCAAAGCCGCCAGGGCCACACCCAGAAGTAACTCCGGCCCAATGTCCTTGACCATGTCCACAAAGGCATACCTGAACACATGCTTTATTCGGTGAGCGATATTCCGAGAATAAGCTCCTATATATCCCTCTGGCCCACTCTCAAAGGCCTGCTGGCAATGAGAACAGCAAAAGTAGTATGTCTCACCGCCATATTCTGTTCTAGCCGCCTTCCCCACTTCAACACTCATCCCGCAAACTGGATCGAGAGTCTGTTGCTCTCGAGGACCAAGAACCTTAGGTCCGACCTTGATGAGGTTTCCCACCAGCCCCATGACTAAACCCATGGCTATCACGGCAAAGAAGATGAACAGAGTGAAATTCAATCCCAGGAGACCATAGGTGACCAGAAGGGCAGTTATGGAGGTGGCTGGCGTTGCCACCAGGAAGGCCAAAACTGGTCCTAGCCTCGCCCCCTTCTGATGCAGGCTCACCGCCACCGGCAGGGAGCCCAAACAGCAAATGGGGAGGATTGTCCCAGCAAGGGTGGAGTAAAGGATGGGCCTTATTCCTGCTCCACCAAGGTGTCTCTCCACCCAATCTGAGGGCACGAATTCGTGAATTAAACCGCTCAGTAGGAACCCTATCGCCAGGAAGGGCAATAGGTCGATGAGATAGTCCTTGAATACTGTGAAATACTGGA
>SOJG01000069.1 GCA_004375885.1 Dehalococcoidia bacterium | reverse complement strand
TTCACCTTTCATCACTCGGCAGCAGACGGGCTTCGCGCTCTCCTTTTCATAAGGACGGCTATTGAGAGCTATAACAACGAGCTTGCCAAAGCGGGGAAGGCTGGAGCACTGCCCCGACAGGTCTCTGGGGATCCCCGCACAAATCGTAGAGGAGACGAATTGTTGCGCTTTGCCCATAGCCAGAGGTTAGAGGTGGGGCATTACTACAGGAATGTGATCTCCAGTCTCTTCCATCGCTTTGTTCTGGCTGCTCTTTCTCCCCCGACAAGGGTCTTTCACGATGAATCGGGACGGTCCAGAGAAGTGCGTTTTTGCCTCAGCGTTCTGAGTCCCGACGAACTGGAGCGAGTCCAGTCCAAAGCGAAGTCGGCTGGGGTTAGACTCAATGATATTCTTCTCGCCGCGTGCTATAGAGTGGTGGACAGGTGGAACAGCATGCACGGCAAGGCCAGCAGGAGAATACGCATAATGATTCCTGCCAACATAGGCCTGAAGCATTTCCGCTATGCTGTTTGTAATCAGGCGTCCTGGTTTTCCTTATCTACTAGGCCCATAGATAGGATTGATCCCGTAGAGCTATTGCGGAAGGTGAGGGCAGATACAGCAGAGGCAGCCAGCAATAGAATGGCCTTTTCGTTAGTCTATTTCTTCTACTTGTGCTCCCGCTTTCCTCTATTCGTTATGAGGTGGATTTGCCGGTTCCTGATAATGACCCGAACATATGTTGATACTATTCTCATTACCAATTTAGGCGTGATCTGGCCGAAACCCGGCTCTGAAGAAGCTGCCGTGAGCAGCATGGCCAATGCCAGGATACTCAGTGTTACTGGCTTCGCACCGGTGGTAACTCCAATGGGACTGAGCATCGCTGCAGGTGCCTACAATAGGAAGCTATTCATCTCACTTACTTATAGGCCTGCCCTGTTCTCTGAAGGGAAAGCTAGGATGTTCCTGGACTTATACGTTGAGGAGCTTAAGAACTATCAAGCCGGTGCGCAAAGAGTATGACAGTATCACTGGTAAGGTTCGACGGCTCCCTGGATTCACTGCGTAGAGCTATCCAGTTGTGTCATGGATTTGAGAAGCTGGGCAGGAATGACAGAGTCCTGATAAAACCCAATAACTGTTTCCGCCACAGGATAATGCCTCCCTACGGAATGGTGACTACGTCCAAGATCGTAGAGGGAGTCATACAGTTGTTGCTGGAGTGCGGCTGCCAAGATATCTCCATAGGGGAAGGAGCTATCACTGGTATACTCGATGAACTGGATCCGTATACGAAACATGGTTTCAGGGGCACAGGCATTGATAGGGTGGCAGAAAAATACGGAATCAGGCTGATTGACTTCAACCAGGGTCCCTTTCAGGAGGTGGATTTGGGAGAGGTAAAGGTCCAGGTTGCCAGAGCAGCCCTAGACACAGATTTTCTCATCAACCTCCCGGTGCTCAAGACTCATTTTCAAACCAAGGTCTCTCTGGGCTTCAAGAATCTGAAGGGCTGTCTCAGCGAGGGTTCTAGGAAGAGGTTTCATACTAGCGGGCGACTCGACTCCCTGATTTGCCTTCTAAACCAAGCTATCAGGAGCGACCTGGTCATAATAGATGGTATATACATGCTGGAAAAGGGGCCGGAAACTCTGGTCGGTGTGGCCCACCGCAAGGACCTGATTATAGCTAGCCCGGACATATTCGAGTGTGATGTTGTGGGAGCGACAATCCTGGGCATCGATCCGCTACAAGTTGACTATCTGAGAGAGTTTGCCCAACGATACGGTCGCTCTTTCGATATCAGCTCGATTGAAATGGCGGGAGAAGACATAGAACCTCTAAAGGAACGACTCGAGTGGGGGTTTGAACCGGACCAAGAACTGCTCACTCCAGCAAAGGTAACAGGCCTCTTCGCTCCTGATCCAGGACAAAGCCTGTGTTCCGCCTGCGGTGCCACCCTCGCTCTGGCGCTGTCAATATTCGGCAAGGATAACCCCAAGATGGATTTTGGTGCCGTGGAGCTGCGTTATGGGCTGGGCTCGGGGCCGAAAAGAGGAAGAGAGGATGGTGCCAGACCCTCCCCCACAAAGGTGTTCCTGTACGGCGACTGCGCCATCAGAAGTCATATGAGTTTGCAGAGGAAGGTGAAGGGAGGGATTCCTCTGCGTCCTAGCGAAGAGGTCTTTCTTATAGAAGGATGCTCGCCCACTCTGAATAGAACCCTCCTCATGTTGACGAAAGCGCTTCTTAGTAAACCCAGGATGCTCAGAGTACTGCTTGTGCGCACTATGAAGCTGATCGGAATACGGCTCGGTATCTACCGGGAGATGTTCCCCGGGTGGGAACGATACCGATCAAAGGAATTTGACCAGAGCCACTTTTCGTGAAGGAAAGGACTCCTTCATGCCCCACGTAATTTGCCAGTTTGCCTGGCCTCACAAGATCCATGATTTGGTGGGGACCCGGGTGGCCGATCGAGTTGACGATTCGCTTGGCTGAGAGCTTGCTCGGCGATCACGCTTGATGAATCGGACATCCCCATTTCCAGAATTACCCATTCGATTGGGTTGTGGTCCTTGATAACGGAGATAATGTGGTTCTTGTATCTCAAGTGCTCTACCAGAAAAAGCTGCCCCCTATAGTCCAGAGTGACATGGTCCTCGTCGGGGACTGACGTTACCCTACAGGTTTTCAGTCCGCCTATGCCGATCCCGATGACCTTCAGAGTTGCTTCCTTTGCCGTCCAATAGCGGAAAAAGGTATGCCAGGATTTGTGCTCTAGCCGCCATTCCTCCTCACTCGCCACGTAGTCGAAGAGTGACTCAGCCCGGGGCCTGATTTCTTCAACATCGATCCCGATCTTGTCTTTGCTAACTACTGCCGCCACGCACTTAGGTTTGTGGGAGAGAGACCAATGATTGCCCCAGACCGGGCAAGGGCTCCCTCTTTCGTCTTTGAGGAGTTCTGCGAGTCTCAATCCACTTCTTTCGGCGCTCAGTCGCAGTGCCTGTCGAGCAGAACGGCTCAGATGAGCTACTTGCTCTTCCCCTGAAAGCGTATGTCCAGCGCCGATAACTGGCATGACTACCGGAAACAAAGTCATTGGCTTACTATAACCCTATTGCCTTCCTAATAACATCCTTATCGAAGTAGTTGACCGACATGCCGCAATCTACGATGATGCCCTGGGCATTAATGCCGCTGGACCGCTCGCTGAGGAGAAACGCTGCCATGTTGGCTACCTCTTTGGTGGTCAGAGCTCTTCGACGCAACGTTAGCTGTTCCGCGAACATGAAGTAGTCCAGGTATCCCGGTATACCTGCCGATGCCGAGGTTTTCAGCAACCCGGCGTTCACGGAGTTAAATCGGATCTGGGAAAAGGAACTGAAGGATTTAGCTAGGAAGCATATCGTTGAGTCCAGGGCAGCCTTTATTGGGGCCATGAAACCATAGGGTTCGGCTGCCATTTTGGTGGTTGAGATGGATATGGTGACCACGGATGCTTTTTCATCGAGCAGATCCTTAAATGCCTTGGCAATGGCGATCAAGGAGTAACAGGAGATGTCAACTGACTGCAGGAAGTCCGCCTTTCTTGTTTCGTGAAATGGCTGAGGTCCTGCCGCATAGTTGGCAAAGGCTATGGAATGAACGATGCCGTGGATCTTGGGATGCTTGCTTGCTATGTCTTCAGCCAGTTTCTGAATCTCCTCTTCCTGTTCGACATCACATACGTAGATATCAGCATCAGGAAGGATCTTGGCCACGTGCTCTTTTCTTGCCTGTGATCGAACACTGTAGATTACGTTCGCTTTTGCCTCGGAAAGAACCTCTCCCACGGAGAAGGCCACGCTCTTCTTGTTAGCCACCCCAAAAACAAGAAAACTCTTATTCGCAATGTTCAAGAAGTCCATATGCTACTCCTTATACCTTCCTCTTAGACCTCCTGCCATTATCATACTCCCGCGTCACGACGCCTCTTTAGCCAAGGTAACGGTAAACTCGACTGTGACTGAGGTCTTGCCGCCAACCGAGGCCTTGCCTTTCATGAAATACGCATTGCTGACTTTTTCCACGAGCTCTGCTTCAATGTCCAGGGTGCTGCCCGGCTTGACGATGCTTTTGAACTTGGCGTTGTTGATTCGCGTCAGAACGGGAACGCCTTCGCTGATGCCTCCCATCATTTTCGAAAGCAGTATTGCGCCCGTTTGAAAGATGGATTCACAGATAAGAGCCCCAGGCATGATTGGTTGTCCAGGGTAGTGTCCTTCGAAAACTGGTTCATCAACCTTTATCTCCTTCGCCGTTCTAATCTTTGTCCCGCTTAAGCTTACGATCCTATCGACAAACAAAAACGGCGGGCGATGAGGTATGGCATTTAGAATCTCCTCCATCTCATAATCCTCCAGTCACCTCAAGAGTAGAACCCGTAATGTAGGACGCTTCCGGGGAAGCCAGGAAGAGAACGCAAGCCGCTACCTCTTCAGTGCTTCCGAATCTCTTTAGGGGAATCCGGGCCAGATAGGATTCCCTCAGTTTGTCTGGAACATCCTGAATGAATTCAGTGGCAATGAACCCTGGTGAGACACAATTCACTGTGATGCCTCGAGTGGCAACTTCCTTGGACAATGATTTGGCCAGTGCGGTCAGGCCCGCCTTTGAAGCCGCGTAGTTTGCCTGACCTTCGAAACCGTATCTTTCCATCACAGAGCCAATGTTGATAATCCGTCCATATCGCCTGCGGATTAGACTCATAACGGCAAACTTGCACATGTAAAAAACTCCAGTGAGGTTGACATTCATGACATCATGCCAGTCCGACTCTTTCATCATCGCCAAAACGGAGTCTTTTCGGATACCAGCGTTGTTCACCAAGACTTCAAAGCTCTTGTATTTCGTGTCTATGTACTTGAAAAACTCCTCCACCTCTTCATACTTGGTCACATCAAGCTTCTGGATATCGATGTTTTGGGCAAACTGGCTGTTGTCCTGTGTGAACTGCGCCGTCGCTGCTTCATTTGCTGAATAAGTGACAATAGCTCTAGCACCTGCCTTCAAGAAACCCTCGGCAATGGCCTTGCCTATTCCTCTATTGCCACCGGTGACGATGACAGTTTGTCCCCTGAAATCATACATCAGCTGCACCTGCTGAGAGGAATTTATCCACATCATGAGCGACGATCACTCCGTAATTGGCTGCGCCAAGCCAACCTGACATGATTATGCCCACCGAGCCAGTATGGAAAAGCCCTGGTATCTCTTTGGGAAGCCCCATACTGACTTTTAACCCCTCAAATTTCGTGCCGAAGGAGGCACCACTAAGATGGTGGGTATACCTTTGAAATGTCTTTGGAGTAGCGGCTTCCAGGTGGTCTACCTTGTGTCGGACCCCGGGAACATATTTCTCCAGCGCATCAAGCGTTCGTTGAATCAACTCTTCCTTGGAATCGCGATATTCCTTTTCAGACAGATTTGCCCAGTCGTCGTAGTTGGCATTGGACGAAGCAACGATGGAGTGCATATCGGAGCCTGGTCGGGTCTTGGGATAGTAAATGGAGAAGGTGCGACTGGTAGTACCTTTGCTGCACAATTCCTGAGAATCGAATTTCTGTGCGGCTGAGGTGAAAAGCAGGTCACCGATGTAGTCAATCGTCTCGCCTCTCTTAATGCCGATATAGACCTGGCAACTGCTGTTGTTGAGGCGCACGCCTTTGGCCTGTGCTAGGAAGCTTTGAGAGAAATTCTCAGCTCCCACCAATCTGTGGACGGTTGACAGCAAATTGCCATTGGAGACAACAGCCTTACTCTTGATTCTCTTCCCATTTGCTACTACGCCGGCAGCCTTGGTATGGTCGATGAGAATTCTCTCCACCAGGCACCTGGTCCGAATATCGACCCCGTTTTTCAGTAGCTCCGCTCGCATCTTTCCGATAAACTGGTCTGTACCGCCCTGAACGGTATAAACACCTCTGCTCATGAAGTTGGAAAACACGATTCCGTAGCTTATTGCGGGGTCATCCATGGTTGACCCGTTGGCATAAGTGATTGGCTCCATCAACATACGGTGAACATCATCACGGCCAGGAAAGAACCTTTCAAAAAACTCCCTGATGGTCATGGTCTGGTCATCGTAGAAATTCATGTTCTTGGCAGCATCGAAAAAGCCTTCGATATTCTCTCGAGGTATTGCGAATCGCTCCTGTAAGATGCGTGTAAAGTCCTCCCTGTCGTAGGTGGTGGTAAAGGAGAACTGAGGGTTGTCAAACCTGATCCCTTTGAGCTGCACAATCATATCGGCGATTTCAGGAGTCCAATATTTACGGCAAGTCTTAATCATGCCAAATGGAAACCCATGTAGGGCGATATCAAAGATGTGCTCCCCTCTTCTAAACCAGGTAGCCAATCCGCCGAGGTTGTAGTGCTGCTCAAGAAGCAAGACTGCGTGCCCTTGCCTGGCCAGCATGTTGGCGCATGTCAATCCCCCTAGTCCACTGCCGATGACGATGACATCATATTCTGACCGTGTCCCTTTCGACCAATCGTGGCTCATTAGTTTTCCCCTTCGATTCTATCCCTTTTCTCAGGTCTTCTGCAGAACATGAAGATTGGCCATAGAGATGCCACTAAGCATTGCTCCCACTATTCCCGGGAATCCCTGGTCTGTGCCGCAAATAAACAGGTTGTCCAGATGCGTCCTCCCGGTTTTAGTCTTATGCGGTGTCCCATAGACCGCACCATTTATGTGGCCGGTGAACCGGTGGATTGTTTTCGGAGTAAGAACATCGGTAAAGACAATCGAATCACGGAAATCGGGCATAAATCTGACCACCTCTTTGAGCGTGGCTGCCAGGCAGGCAGCTTTCTGGGCCTTGTACTCTTCTTCATCCAGTCTGTCCCAGAGATCGAAGTTAGCCAGGTTGGTTATCCTGATCATGCCCTCGGGCAGGGGATCTTCGAATTGGAAGTTGTTGGGACAGCAAACAACACAACTGGAAGTATCAACCAGACCGTCAGGTTTTCGATAGTCGAACCTATCCGAATCATTGTAGAAGAAGATTGTTGTCGTGTAACCTGCTTCGGCGGGCTCTTTGTTCAAGACGAGAATGCACTCCATGAATGAAAGCTGCCCCACGGGGGGGTTGAATCTTGATGAATTATAATCCGTCAGGAGTCTCATGGTTTCCGCATAACCAGCGGATGACAGTATCACATCGGCTGTCAGGACTTCACCACTCTCGAGCAGGATTGATTCAACCCTGCCGTTGACACATTTAAGACCGGTTACGGTGCATCTCATCCTTAATTCACCCCCGCACCCTTCGTATTTCTTCACCAGCACATCGAGGACCTGGCGTATTCCGGCGTGGGGTCGCGCGAGCCCCTGGCAGAAGACGCTCTTGAACATGATAACAAACTGTCCGAACTCCATGTCGTTCTCTTGCGCATTTCCGTAGAACATAAGGGGACAGAAAATCATGTCGCTAAGCACCGGGTCGGAAACGACAGAACTCACAACTTCACGAGCCGAAACCGGTTCGGCATTCAGGTTCAGTTCATCATACTCCGAGATAATCTTAAGCAGTCTCCGAAAATTGTCAGCCTGCCCGGGAAAACTGGCGACGACCTCCTGAAGAAAGAAGTCGAAGTCGTTATTGAATCTTATGGTTCTGCCCGGAAATTGGATTACTGACACCCGTTGCGGACAGAGGTCGAAGTCTTCGGCCTTTAGCTTCAGTTGCCGTAACAGCTTCGGCAGTGGGCTCAATCTAACGCCTTCGGGAACATAATTGGTCATGGCGTGAAGGCCGACATCGAAGTCACGGCCTCCAATGCTGTAGAAGGAATTCAGTCCCCCAACGCGATAGTGCTTCTCGACGATGCAGACTCTTTTGTCGTAGTAGGCTAGTCTAATGCCGGCGGCGAGACCAGACATTCCAGCACCGATAATCAAAGCGTCGTAATGCATGGTCAGGTTCTTCTCAGTATCGAAGGCTAGCTAGACCTGCAATTCTCGGGCGAGATGTGATACAAACCTGGTTTCCTGGCTTGTCAGCATGTAGTAGTCCAGTTTCCCGAGGATTCAGTTCACAGCATGTTGTCCGCTCTGCGTCGTCACCCTCCGCCTCGGAGCTTCACTCCAATCTACGTTGACCAACGTTCAATTCTGATCTCAGGTCTGCTCCGGATGTCTGCAGCGCCCCCTCATTGTCCATGCCGCCACTGCCGCTGAAACCAGCGCCAATAGTCCCATTACGGCCATCTTCTCGGCGGCAGTAGTGTTGACCATTACCCTGCTCATGATCACAGCAGGCACCAGTACGGCCCTCACCGTCGGCTTCAGGCTTGGATGCTCAGCTATGAGATCAGCGATTGGTGGGCTGGTCCTGTAGTAAACCTCCACCATGGCTTTCCCGACAGGGTTGGTGAGCAGGTATTCATCTCTGAAGGCGCGCAGAACTTGTATCTCCTGTGCCATTGGCGTGCCGTAAGCTGCGGTGGCGATGAAACAGCCTGCGAGAGTCCTGAAGTAGGCAGCGATGCTGTAGTCTCCCTCCATCGTGACCGTCGTTGAAGCCGCCTCGGCATCGGCGATGGTATCCACATCGCCGGTCCAGCGGACGAACCGGTAACCATCAGCAGGGGTGGCCACCAGGACAACCACGGTGCCAGCATAGTACGTGAAATTCCCCACTCCGGGAGTGGTTACCCAACCTCCCCTTGTGTCTGGGATGGTCAGCGTATAGATTGGTATTGCCTCGAAGCTGGCAGTGATTTCGTAATCGCCCTGCATTGTGATAGCGGTCACGGGGTTGGGGACACCGTCTAGAGGTTGACCGACCCACTGCGCAAACTCGTACCCCAAATCAGGGTCGGCCACCAGCTTGACCTCTGTACCCGCGGGAATATCAGACATGGTCTCCGTCTCGTCCGGGCCGATCACAGTCTCTTCTTCATTGACTGTGGC
>SOJG01000097.1 GCA_004375885.1 Dehalococcoidia bacterium | reverse complement strand
CACCAGAGCGAGCTCTAATGCGAATTTCCCTGCCCTCGATTTGCTGAGCCAGTTCGACCAGCTGTTCCCGGTCAATGCTTTCGTCCAGTCTCTCCCTTTGTAGCCTGGACTCCGCTTGCTTGATGAGCGTGGGCGTAGCTAGCAAAGCCAGGCCCCGAGGCAAAAGATAATTCCGGGCGTACCCTCTGCTCACATCCTTTATCTGCCCAGCCTGTCCCTCTCCAGGGAGGTCTTTCAGTAGAACAACCTTCATAAAATACCTCGCTTCAGTCAGAATGACAGAAATCTCGCTGCCGATATCGCAGCGGTAGCGCCATCCCCGGCAGCAGTTATCACCTGCCTCGCTGAATTATGGCGAACATCTCCAGCAGCGAATATCCCCGGGGCTTTCGTTTCCATGAGTTCGTTGGTGATTATGTAGCCGCCTTCGTCTAACGGCAGTAGTCCTCGCCACTGAGTGCTGTTGGGCTCTGAGCCGATGGCCACAAAAACACCCGCGACCTCCGATATCGATATTCTAGCATCTCTGGTGTTTTTCAGCATGAGTTGCTTAACCACCCCGTCGCCTTCAATTCGCGTTACCACAGTATCCCAGACAAACTCTATCTTCGCTTCGAGCATAGCTTGTTCCTGCAATATCTTGCTCGCTCGAAGCTGGTTGCGACGGTGGATGACCTTGACCGACGAAGCGAACTTACTCAAGTAGAGAGCCTCAGTGACGGCAGCATCCCCGCCACCCACTACAGCCACCGTCTTTCCTTTGAACAACGGGCCGTCACAGGTAGCGCAATAGGAGACTCCCCTGCCCACAAATTCATCCTCCCCCGGCACTCCCAATTTGCGGAACTGCGCGCCAGAGGCAATGATTATCGACTCGGATGCATAATCACCGTCACTGGTGCTGACCAGATTGTGCCTCTGACCGAGCGCCGCTCCAACCACTTCAGCGGATAGCGTCTCCAATCCATAGCTGGTGGCTTGCTCGCGCATGCGCTGGCCCAGGGCAATGCCTGAGATACCCCCGGGAAAGCCCGGGTAATTCTCCACGCGCTCAGCGGTCGTCATTTGTCCGCCCATCACTCCCTTTTCGATGAGCAGACTAGTAAACTTGGAGCGGGAGCAATATAGTCCGGCACTGAGTCCCGCCGGTCCGCCACCGATGACGATCACCTGATAGTCCTTGTCCATAGCTGTAACCAGTAGCTGGTCCTCTCCTGAACTCAAGGCGTCCGCCGCCCGGCCACATCCTTGCCCTCCGCAGGAATTCGAGCGGTCCTACCCAAGGGAGGCCAGCCTCAGTTCAATTATACCATCGGTCCTTGTCCCCAGACAGTACTCAGTATGGCGCACATCGCTTTGCCAGTCGGCCGCGATACCGATGTGTCTGCCCTCAGGATTTGAGAAAATGCCCATCCTTGAGACCAATCCTAGATGATAATACACTAAGGCTCCGGGAACGGCTGCGCTAGCCAGAGCAGAACTCCTGCCTGATCCTATCAAGCTTGCCCGGCTGGAGGATATCAGCCACAGTCATGGCCATAGCTTTGGCGGCATCGATCAGACCTTCGTGTCCAGCTTCTGAGGCGGCCGCCGCGGCAAACTCCGGCGTATGGGCAGGTACCTCAGGAGACGCTATAGCTATCGTAGGGTGTATGCTCGGTACGACTTGGCTGACGTTTCCCATGTCTGTGCTGCCAAAGCCAAAACTGGAGTCGAAGGGTACCACCTGTCGCCCCAGCGATTCCAGATTCCGGCTGAATAGCTGAGCCATAGTCACATTGTTTTTCATCGGGGCATAGGTCTTGTCCCTCCACCGATACTCTAGTCTTGCCCCGCTAGCTACAGATGCTCCTCTAAAGCAATTCAGGACCTTATCCCGCACCTCAGCCAAATACTCGTTGTCCGAAGCACGTACTAGAAACTCCGCAGCACTGTGAGCAGGCACTATGTTGGGAGCTTCACCTCCATCAGTGATTATACCATGGATGCGCGCATCTCCCCTGACGTGTTGACGCAAGGAATCTATGGAGGTGAAAGCTAGCACCATAGCTTCAAGGGCATTTATGCCTTTGTGAGGTTGGCTGGCGGCGTGAGCCGGCCGGCCAAAGAACTCCACGTCCAGCGTGCTGCAGGCAAGTGCCTCTATGGTTGCCATGTTCAAGCCATTGGGATGTATCATCATGGCCACGTCCAGGTCGTTGAAGGCTCCTGCTCTCACCATTTCTATCTTGCCGCCGAGACCTTCCTCTGCAGGGGTGCCCACGACCACCACACTACCTCCTAACTGGTCGATGACGCACTTACTAGCCACAGCAGCCCCGACCGCTGAAACACCTATTATGTTATGCCCACAGGCATGCCCTAGCTTGGGTAAGGCATCATATTCAGCGAGCAAGGCAATAGCCGGGCGCCCTTGGCCACACGACGCCTGAAAAGCTGTAGCCAGACCGGTGATTCCTCGTACTATACGAAATCCATGCTCCTGAAGATAGCCTGTCAGCCAGGCCGACGCTTTCTCCTCCTCGAAGGCCAACTCAGGATTATTATGGATGTTCAGGCTCAACTGGATAAGCTGCTCCCTTTGCAGTTCGACGCTATCTTTGATCTTGAGCTTCAGGTTTTCCATCTTCACGGCTGTCTGGCAATTCCTTCTTCCATGCTGAACTCTTCGTTACTTACCGTTGTCTTTCGCCTGCAAAACTTGAACCCCTTGCTGATACTTATTATACTTTGTGCCCGACCTCAATTTCTAGGCCCTCGCACATGGAAAAACCAAAACGAGAACCCCTGCAGCCTCTGGTAAATGTAGCTCAGTTGCTCAAGGAGCCTGTTGGCTCTACCCGAAGCCACTGCATGAGTGGCATGATGGAAGAGGAGGTTCAAGGTTTCCTTGAAGGAAAGGTGAAGGTTGTTCGCACCAGTCGGGGAGTCCTGGTCCAATGCAAGCTGACTGTCCAGGTAGAACTCGTGTGTAGCCGATGTCTTGCTAGGTTCCTACACACTATGAGTTTTGCCGCAGAAGAGGAGTTTCTTCCCACATTGGATGCCGCCGGCAGTTTGGCACTCTCTCTCGCAGAACAATCCGAGGAATTCACTATCGATGCTAAAAACATACTTGACTTGAGCGAGCTGATACGGCAATATACTCTGCTAAGTCTGCCCATGAAACCCCTGTGTCGACCCGACTGCTCAGGAATGAAGGAGGCGAATTCGCATGGCGCTACCTAAGAAAAAATACCCTAAATCGCGTCAGGGAAAAAGGCGCAGTCACCTCAAGCTGACTCTGCCTGCCATGGATGTGTGCCCGCATTGCCACAGTTCCAAGTTATCTCACCGTGTCTGTCCTAACTGTGGCTGGTACAACGATAGAGAGGCAATTGAGGTTAAGCCCGCCAAGAAGAGATAGGCAGCATGGCTGAGTCATCCACAGTAGCTTACGTTTTTCCAGGACAAGGCTCTCAAAGCACCGGTATGGGACTGGACCTGTACAATGGCTATCCTTCAGCCAGGAAAGTCTTTGATGAAGCCGAATCCTCCTTGGGCTTCCCCCTGTCGCGCCTATGCTTCGATGGCCCCGAAGAAGAACTGACGAAGACGCATAACGTCCAGCCAGCCATACTGGTTACCAGTATAGCCTGCCTCAAAGCGCTCGAGGACGCCCTGGCCGATTTGCCCTCTCCCGCCTATGTTGCTGGACATAGCTTGGGCGAATACACCGCCCTGGTCGCTGCCGGTGCACTGAACGTAGCTGATGCTGTCTTGCTGGTCAGGGAAAGAGGGAGGTTGATGTATGAAGCTGGACTGAAGAGCCCCGGCAGTATGTTGGCCATAATAGGGCTTGACGAAGAAGGAGCCAAGGAGATCAGCTTGTGTACTGGAACCGAAATATCCAACATCAACTGTCCTGGGCAGATTGTGCTCAGCGGTGCTACCCAGGCGTTGGCTAAAGCTGATAGATTGGCCAAATCACGAAGTGCCCGTGTTGTTCCTCTGAAAGTCAGTGGGGCTTTTCATTCTGCTTTAATGGAGCCCGTCATAGCTGAATTCCGCGAAGTCGTCTCGGGCATTAGCTTTCAGCCACCAGCCGTTCCTGTGATCTCTAACGTCACCGCTCGACCTTTGACTGGCATCAATTCTATCAAGGAAGAGTTGGTCAAGCAGCTCCGTAGCTGCATCCAATGGCAAGGGTCGGTGGAATACATGACGCAAAACGGGGTCACCACCTTCTATGAGATAGGTCCCGGGAGAGTGCTTAGCGGTCTGATCAGGCGAATCAATCACGGGCTCCGAACCTTCAATATATCGGGAATCGAGGATATAGCGCAGATAGCACCTGCAGAGAATCCGACCAGCTAGTACCCCATGATATATTCGCTTCGCTCTTTTTCGTGGAGACCCGCCGATTACATGCACTCGGGACCTGCAAAACGAAAGCCCTCAGGAATGAATAAACATAATGGCGGGCATCAGGCGGAAGGCACGAATCATTGCTCTCCGGGCACTGTATGAGCTGGACTGCACCAAACATGAGCCCGAGGAGGTCTTAGCTCATCTAACCGCGGAGCACGAGTTCCCTCAAGAGACGCTCAGTTTCAGTAGGGAGCTTGTACAAGGAGTGCTTCAGAATAAGTCGGAGCTTGACGCTCTTATCGGGAAATTCGCTCCGGCCTTTCCTCCGGAACAGATGTCTATCATTGATAGAAATGTTCTGCGCCTCGCTATTTTTGAAATCTTATTTGACGATAAAACTCCGCTCAAGGTAGCTATAAATGAGGCTATAGAGTTAGCCCAAGAATTCGGAGGCGATTCTTCCCCCCGATTAATCAACGGAGTATTGGGCTCAATAACAACTGAACATGGCGCAGAACAATAAGGCCTCCCTAAGGAACGTGAGAGCCTTGTCTGCTCTCCGGTAACCTCTTAACCGGGGTGATGTCCCAGAAGAGCTTGCCCTCTTTGCCAGTGTTTGTTATACTTATCGCCCATGTTTCAATTCATGCTACGGAGAAACTGGGCGGCTGCCATGCTCCTGCGAAGCCGCCCTTTTTTTGGGGCCAATTCTGAAGAGTCGAGGTAAATATCGAAATGGAAGTGCTAAGTCCTTACAAAGAAGCTGCAGATGTGATATTCGAGGCCGGCGGTGAACCTCTCAAACTGTGCTACCAATGTGGTCTGTGCACTAGTATTTGTCCCTGGAACTTGGTCCGGAACTTCCTCGTTCGCCGCATCATGCATGAAGCTCAGCTTGGGGCAACCGATTTTGGCAGCGAGGATGTTTGGACTTGCGTTACTTGTCGAGCTTGCGTTCAACACTGTCCTCGAGGTGTTGAGATAATAGATGTTATGAGGGCTGTGCGTCGGGCCGTTGCTAGCCTGGGCATTGGCATCGTTCCTGATGCCTTGAGAATCTCAGCCAAGAACATCGCTGGCGTAGGTAATCCCCTTGGTGAGGCACCGGAAAAGCGGAACGACTGGGCCAAGGACCTGCAGGTAAAGGATTTTGCTTCGGGCACCGAACTACTGTACTTTCCTTGCTGTATCCCCTCCTACGACCCTGACGCAAAAATGGTTGCTCGATCTACTGTCGCGATTTTCAATAAGCTTGGGATTGATTATGGCATTATAGGCACTGAAGCCAAATGCTGCGGCGAGGCGATCAGGAAAGCTGGACATGAAGAAACATTTCTCAGTCTGGCCCAAAATAATATCGGTCTCTTCAATAGCAGTGGTGTTAAGACAGTGATAGTCTCGTCGCCACACTGTTATCACACTTTTAAAGATGAATATCCCGAGCTTGGAGGCAAATTCGAAGTAATTCATATCACCCAATACCTGGCTTCACTTATCGACGAAGGGAAATTGAAGCTCTCGAAAAAGATAGACAAGAAGGTGATTTATTCCGACCCCTGCTATTTGGGGAGACACCATGATATCTACGATGAGCCAAGGAAGATTCTGCAAAGCATTCCCGGCCTGGAGTTGATTGAGTTTCCTGATGCTCGCGAAAATGGCCTTTGTTGTGGAGGTGGCGGTGGCAGAATCTGGATGGATACCCCGAAAGGGGAAAGGTTCTCTGACATAAGGGTGGACCAAGCTGTGGACAAGGGCGCTGAGACTATAGCCCTGGCCTGTCCTTACTGTCTCCTTAACTACAGGGATAGTGTGCTCTCTATGGGCAAAGCAGAGACAGTGCAGATTAGAGACATAACCGAGCTCGTTGCCGAGGCAATGACGGAGGAATGAAATGGAAGAGATAAGGATTGCTGTCTATGTCTGTCACTGTGGAGTGAATATTGCAGCCACAGTTGATGTGGTAGAAGTAGCAAGATATGCTGGGACCTTGCCGGGAGTAGTGCTGTCCCGTGATTATGTGTTCATGTGTTCCGACCCAGGGCAGGACCTTATTAGACAAGACACCAAGGAATATAACCTTAATCGTGTTATAGTCGCTTCTTGCTCACCGAGACTACATGAGCCTACCTTCCGCCGGGTTTGTGAGAGCGCCGGTATAAATCGTTATCTACTCGAAATGGTGAATATCAGGGAGCAGTGCTCTTGGACCAATGAAGACAAAGAGGCGAATACAGAGAAAGCGAAGGCTTTAGTCGACGCTGCGGTGAGGCGTGTTCATTACCAGGAGGCCTTGGAGGTTAAGGAGGCTCCGTATAATAGCAGTACTCTAATTGTAGGCGCAGGGATTGCTGGAATTCAAGCTGCTTTGGAGATCGCCAACTCTGAGCACAAGGTCTATCTAGTAGAAAGGGAGCCCTCAATCGGCGGGCATATGATTCAGCTTGATAAGACCTTCCCTACACTAGATTGCTCTCAATGTATCCTTACTCCAAAGATGAGTGAGGTAGGCTCACATCCTTATATTGAACTCTTAGCCTATAGCGAGGTGGAGGAAGTTTCAGGCTACGTGGGAAATTTCAAGGCCAAAATAAGGAAAAAGGCGAGGTACGTTGATGAGAGTAAGTGTACCGGCTGTGCCGTATGCATGCAGAAATGCCCTTATACGACGGACAGCGAATTTGACTTGGGCTTAACAAAGAGAAAAGCTGCCTACATCCCATTCCCGCAAGCCATCCCTAACGTCGCCACCATCGACCCAGATATCTGTATTTATATTCAGTCAGAAGGGAAGAAATGTGGAGCTTGTCTGAAGTTCTGCGACGTGGGGGCAATAGACTTCAATCAGCAGGATGAGATTCTCGAGGTTGAAGTGGGCTCGATAATCTTAGCCACTGGTTTCAGCCTCATGGACCCAAAACTCATTCCTCAATACGGCTATGGGAAATACAATGATGTTGTAACCGGACTTGAATTCGAGAGGATGGTGAGCCCTACGGGACCCACTGAAGGAAAAATCAAACTCAAAGACGGCAGAGACCCAGAGAGCGTGGCCATAGTGCATTGTGTTGGCAGCCGAGATAAGAATTATCACGAGTATTGCTCCCGTGTTTGCTGTATGTATGCCCTAAAGCAGGCAAATTATATTAAGGAAGAGCTGCCAAACACAGACGTCTACCAGCTATATATAGACATGCGCTCCTTTGGAGACGGATATGAGGAATTCTATGAGCGCCTCTGCGAAGAAGGAGTTATCTTCATCCGGGGAAAGGTAGCTCAAGTCACCGATCAGGCTATGAGTGACGAGGAAAGGGGGAAACTCATTGTGGTTGCTGAGGATACCCTTCTAGGGAGAACGATCCGTATTCCGGTAGACATGGTTATTCTGTGTAATGCTCTGGAGCCTCAAGCCGATGCTGGAGAAGCCGCAAGTCGTTTTGCTGTAAATCAAAAGGCGACAGGTTTTTTCCTGGAGAGGCATCCGAAACTTGATCCGGTAGCTACACCTACTGAGGGGGTCTTTGTTGCCGGTTGCTGTCAGAGCCCCAAGGATATCCCCGATACGGTAGCTCAAGCTTCAGCAGCAGCAGCCAGGATCTTGGCAATGATAAGCAAAGGTAAAATCACACTCGAGGCTGCCGTTTCGGCAATCGATGAGGAGAAGTGCTCAGGCTGCAAGACCTGCCTGAATCTCTGTCCTTTTGGTGCCATTTCTTTTGACGAAGAACGGAAAGGCTGCCAAATTAACGAGGCGTTGTGCAAAGGCTGTGGGGTCTGCGCTGGTGCCTGTCCTAGCGGAGCGATAACTGCAAGACAGTTTACTGATGAGGAGATCGTCGCTCAGGTAGAAGGAGTACTGGTATGAAAAGGAGCAAGTCCGAGCTCAGGTAGGAACTTCGTTTAGCTGAGTGAATTTGGGTGGAGTCCACGAGATGTTTAGGATTGTTTCTAGAGAGACTTTAGCGGCGAAAATTCATCTGTTCAAAATCGAAGCACCGGCAATTGCCAGAAAAGCGCTGGCCGGGCAGTTTGTTGTCATCAGGATTGATGAAAGGGGCGAGCGCATTCCTCTGACGGTTGCTGACTGGGATGAGAAGGAAGGCACTATTACCGTGGTTTTCATGGAAGCGGGAGCGACAACTTTTAGGCTGGCGTTGCTGAAAGCCGGTGACTCCATTGCTGACCTCGTTGGTCCCCTTGGCGTACCATCACATATTGACAAATTTGGTACTGTAGTCTGTGTGGCGGGAGGGTTTGCCGCTGCGGTGATAGGCCCTATCGCCAGGGCGCTGAAGGAGAAGGGAAACAAGATCGTCTCCATTTTGGGGGCACGGAGCAAGAACTTGCTCTTCTGGGAAGATAAACTACGCAGTGTCAGCCACCAGCTAATAGTTACTACTGATGATGGCACGTATGGTCGCAAAGGGGTAGTAACCGGGCCACTGAAGGAGCTGCTTGAGGGTGAGGAGAAGGTTGACAGAGTCATTGCCATTGGCCCGACCATCATGATGAAGTTCTGTGCCCAGACCACCCAGCCTTTCGGAGTGAAGACTATTGTTAGCCTCAATCCTATAATGGTTGATGGCACCGGGATGTGTGGCTGCTGCCGGGTATCCGTTGGTGGCGTGACCAAGTTTGCCTGCGTGGATGGGCCTGAATTTGACGGGCATCAGGTAGACTGGG
>SOJG01000080.1 GCA_004375885.1 Dehalococcoidia bacterium | reverse complement strand
TGGGGGTTGACAACTCACGTTGAGGTAGTATAATGGTAATGGCGCAGAAGTAATCTATGCCGGGATAGTGTCATGAATCGACGAAGGTCGAATATAGAGATAATAGCCGACATGCTCAAGGTGGGCGAGAATGGTGCCGGCAAGACAGAGATCATGTACAGCGCCAATATGAGCTATGCCCAGATACAGAAGTATCTGGGTTTCCTCTTGAGTCACGGGTTCATCCACAAGGTACAGGTGGGAAATCCTGTAGTTACCTATCAAGTGACGGAAAAGGGAGGAGAACTGCTCAGAAATATAGACGGCATAATGGAGATACTCGAGTTCCGCAATGGGAATGGAGCTTGAGGCTCGAATGCTGTGGGTCTGGGGAGGGGTGGCCAGCAATAGGGCGAGGTCACCCCTTATTTGGCATAAAGATGGAAGGAGTGTCATGATAGGAGCGGTATATGTCTGAGAAAAGGATGCTAATAGTAGATGCTGAACTGGTGAAGAGGATAGACGACAATCGTGGTGACGTGAGCCGGTCGGAGTTCATTGACTTCCTCATTGAGAGCCAATTCAAGGGAGAGAAGAAGAACCAGGGCGGCGTGACCCGAGAGGAATTTCGCCAGTTTCAGGAAGGAACGAAAGAGCTACTGCGCAGTTTCCTGGAGTTCTTCATCAGCTATGGGCTGGAGCTAGGCAAGCAACCTGGTGACAACGACTTCGAGCAATTGAGCCAGAAACTGCAAAGTCTCAGTGGCTCGGCAAAAGTAAAGAGTTCCTAGGCTTCTTTTCCACTCATTTTTCTCCACAGTCACATTCCTCTCAGCTTCAAATAGAACTATCTTCTAGAAGATAATCTCTTCCCAAGTTTCTCCACCCTTGTCATAGTATCCTCCAGGCAATGATGTTTTGCGTTGTCATTGTCACTCGCTATAGCTTCCGGCAATGACAACACAGGAACGGAGGTCCAGCTATGACAAGGCCCATTGATCTACTGCATGAAGGCAGGAAAGAAGAGCTGTGGCAAATGTGCTGTGGCTTTCTCAACTTGAGCCTGGAAGAGTTCATGATTATCCAGAAGAGGCTGCTCCTTGAGCAGATTGAGCTGTTGAAGAGCTGTGAGTTGGGCAGGAGGTTGATGCGTGGCGCCATGCCCGAGACAGTGCAAGAGTTTCGCGAGCACGTGCCATTGACGACTTACGAAGATTACCTGCCCGAGCTTGTGGAAAGAAGCGAGGACTGGCTGCCACAGAAGCCCGCCATGTGGGTACACACCGTGGGTAGGGCCGGGGAGTATAACTTCAAGTGGGTCCCTCTGTCTGAGAGGTTCCTGAGCGAATTCGAACGGGTGGCTGCTGGTGTTGGGCTGCTGGCCTCCTGCAACCCGCGAGGGGACTTCCCGTTGAAAGAGCACATGAAGTCACTGCCCAGTATAAGCTCCCGATATTACGGCTCAGGCGTGGTAGGATACCTGATGCAGCAGGCGCTGGGTATTGAGTTCCTGCCCTCAAACGTCAACCTGAGTGGGATGACATTTCAGCAAAAGATGAACGCCGCG
The DNA here is from genome assembly GCA_004375885.1 of Dehalococcoidia bacterium. Lineage (GTDB taxonomy): Bacteria > Chloroflexota > Dehalococcoidia > GIF9 > AB-539-J10 > RBG-13-51-36. The sequence continues at coordinate 7,516 of SOJG01000080.1, read as the reverse complement.
TTTGAGGAAGCACTATCTCAGGGGCTCGATGCCGTCGGCGGTCTGCCTTCTATTCTGGTCTACATAGGTGAGATGTTCAAGCAGCGAACACCAAGTGCAGGTGCCCGCTTTCTGTTATCGCACCCCACGGCATGCGCTCGCCTAATCAGAGGACAAATCAGGAGCAAGCTGGGTGGCCGTCCCATGATACCAAAGGACTTGTGGTCGCTGAAAGCGATTATCGGTGGTGGCACTGATAGCGCTGTCTTCCGGGAAAGCGTGGAAGAACTGTGGGGGAGACGTCCCCTGGAGGTATATGGAGGGACGGAAGGGGGAATCTATGCCATTCAGACATGGGATTATGAGAGCCTCACTTTTGTTCCCAACCTCAACTTCCTTGAGTTCATTTCCGAAAGAGAACGGTTCAAGTGGGAACTGGATCATTCTTACCAGCCGAAAACCATTCTCCTCGATGAAGTGAGCCCGGGGGAGAATTATGAGCCGGTTATCACCAATTTCCACGGTTCTATCATGACTCGATATAGGCTTGGAGATATGGTCAGCATAACTTCGCTGAGAAATGAGAAACTCAATACTGACATTCCTCAGATGATATTTCATAGCCGCGCGGACGACCTGGTTGACATTGCCGGTCTGGGTCGAGTCACAGAGAGAATAATCTGGGAGGCTATTGCGAATGCCGGCATTCCTCACGTTGATTGGGTAGCACGCAAGGAGATAGTGGATCATAAGCCTGTGCTGCATATCTATCTTGAACTCAGAGACGGGCAGATCATCAACGAAGAGAGACTGGCGACAGCGATAGTCAGGCAATTCAGGAGGCTGGATAGAAAATACCGCTGTAATTTCTATCGCCTTATCGGTGACATGGAAGCCGTGCTCGACTTGAGGCCTGTGGAGGTGACGCTGCTTCCGCAGGGAGCTTTCCCAAGCCATATTTCTCAACGGCGGGCTGAGGTTGTAGGGTTGGGTCACCTGAGGCTGACGCGCATCAACCCATCTGACGAAATGCTTTCTTTGCTAAGGGCTCCCGAGGTGGCGGTGGAGGCTGCGCCGGTGCCTCAGGCCGAACGTGCGCCCGCCAGGTAGCCCAGCACGCTTGGAGGAACAGCGAGCCCTGCAAGGACGGGGAGGGTGAGGTTTTAGCCTCGCCCTCTTGTCTGTCGCTGGAGAACCTTCCCACATTCCTCGCTATCGCGCCGGACCAAAAGTGTCTAACCACTGAGACTCAGGCTTCAGTCTCGAGCCACTGACCTTGGCCGGTTGCCTCACAAATCCCACGTTGTGCGGTCGAGCATGTGACTGAGAACACCCGGTACTTCTGGGGGATTACCATAGTCCCTCTTGACAGGTTAGGCGTTTATGTCAATAATAGCTTTGTGGAGTTTGTTATTTGTCAGACTGAGCCTAGCGAAGCGTGTCGAGGCCTTATACTGAGCGCGACGAAGAAGGGATTCTTCGGTCGCTTCGCTCCCTCAGAATGACAGGTAAGACTGTGTCGGAGCTTGTGGGTCTGACCATATGAGGGTGATGCCATGAATGCCCAAGCCTTGATTCCCTTAGTTGCCACTATTGCGTATATCCCCTTGTTTGTTATCGCGCTATCGAACCGGCCGTGGCAACGCAGACAGAAGCTGTTCTTTCTCTTCTTAATACCGGCCGTTTTGTGGAGCTTCGCCAGCTTCCTGTTCCGCAGCGGCCTGCTATTTCAGGACAGACCGCCCGAGATCAGGATTCTTGAGGTCAAGATTGTTGTCTGCGTTGCCATCTGGATGCTGGTCCAGCTTCGTTACTTCAGTGTCTCCTTCTACCGATCCGAGCGTATCAGGATTCCGTTCACCTATCTGTTCCTGGTAGCAACGATCGTCCTGGCAGCCTTGGGGCACATCCCACGGGGCATTGAAGTCACCGCCGCGGGCATGACCATTGATTACGGCCCCTGGATTTTTGCCATAGGTATCCTTTTCCTCTGCACTGCAGGCGCGAAGGACGTACTCTCTCTGATACGGAAGTACAGGCTCTCAGCCAGTCCAATCGAGCGCAACGAGATCGTTTACCTGCTTGTCGCCATTGCCATCCTGGTCCTATTCATTCCCACCATTTTTGGTCGGCAGGGGAGCGAGATTGCGGCCTCACATATCGGCAATCTTATCGTTGCGTGCGTGTTCACGTATGCCGTTGTGACCCGGCGCCTGCTCGACGTCAGGGTCGTATTCCGCCGGGCCCTTGCCGGCGTAGTCTTATACGGTGGCGGACTCGGCTTAGTATTACTAGCCGTTTTACTTGCCCGGGACCTGGCCGGCATTGAGCCTAGCTTTGCCTCTCTAGCCATAACCATTGCTCTGGGAATTCCATTCATACTTTTCCTGGCTCACAAGCTGGGTGCCCCCTGGCAGATCAGGATGGAGGAAGCCTTTGTTGGAGCAAGACACTCTTATCGCAAGCAGCTATCTGAGTTTGTTACCAAGATACATGATGTCTCCACTATGGAGCAGTTTGGGAGCGAACTCATATCATTGCTTGCCCAGTCTATTGACTGCCGGAGGGCCTGTCTGCTTCTGCCTGAGGCCGGAGAGGGGGGTTTTAACGCCCGGTTTGCCTACCCTCCTGTGAAGGATAATCCGATGAGAGAGTTGAAATTGAGGATGGATAGTCCCATCCTCACCTGGCTCAGGCAAAACATGGCCATACTACCCGAAAGGAATCTAGATATATCTGCTGAGTTCCAGGCCATGTGGCAGGAGGAAAGGGAAGAGATCCGGGCGGGAGAGGTGATTCTGTTTGTTCCCCTGGTCAACAGGAGCGAACTCGTAGGTATTCTGGCGGTAAGTGGCCGCCGGGACGGAAAGCTCTACACCGTTGAGGACATCGACCTACTCGAGTCTGTCGTCGTCCAGGTGGCAGCAAGCATGGAAAAAGAGTATATCCATGAGCGGATGAGGCAACAGGAAGAAGAGATAGCCCTGGTTAACCGTTTGACCACAATCATAACCTCCAGCGTTAGTATCCAGATGATATTTGAAGGTTTCAGTGAGGAATTGAAGAAAGTGGTGGATGTCGACGCGGCCATAGTCGCGTTAGTTGATGGCGACGAGTTATATGTAATGGCTCTGTCCGGCGGCGGAGGCTCCACTTGGCAGCTGGGGCAGAGGATACCACTTGATGGGACGGCCACGGAGTGGGTCTGCCGGGAGAGGAAGACCCTATATGAAGCTGATCTGACGCGACACCAGAGGTTCTTGACCGGGGGGCATCACCTGCAGCAGGGGTTTCGCTCTGTTCTTTACCTGCCCCTGAGTGTTACGGACCGCGACATCGGCAGTCTAACCTTGTGCAGTCGCAAAGCGAACGCCTACAGTCCCAGGCAGATAAAACTGCTGGAAAGGGTGGCTTCGCAGATTGCTGCGCCCATAGAGAATGCCCAGCTTTATGTCCGGGCAGAACAAAGGTCTCGTATTGACGAGCTAACCGGACTATTCAATCGGCGTCATCTTGAAGAACGGCTCAAGGAGGAGACTGCCCGGCATTCGCGTTACGGCGATGCTTTCACCATACTCATACTCGACCTGGATAACTTCAAGACCTACAACGATATATACGGGCATCCCTCCGGGGATGTCATTCTGAATCAGATAGGGAGAATCATCAAGAGCTCTGTGCGGGAGTCTGACCAGGCCTTTCACCACGGGGGCGATGAATTCGCCGTCATTATGCCTCAGACGGCTGTGGAGGATGGTCGGGTCGTAGCTGAACGAGTTCGGGAGCAGATTGCCAGGAAGATGGAAGAGAAGGCAATTGCCGTGACTTGCAGCATCGGTCTGGCCAGCTATCCCTCAGACGGAGCCATGCCCGGGGAGCTTGTCACCGTGGCCGATACTGCTCTCTACTATGCCAAGCGGACTGGAGGCAATCGAGTCTACGTCTCCTCCAAGATTCTGTCCGAGCCGCTGGACGATCCCGGTATTAATACCAGGCGCAATGGCTTGAGCGTCATCTATGCCTTAGCCTCGACAGTGGAGGCGAGAGATCCCTGTACCTACGGTCATTCCAGGAAGGTCAACACTTACGCCGTAGCTCTGGCCGAGGCAATAGGACTAACGCCTGACGAGATATTCAGGGTGAGCACTGCTGCCTTGCTTCACGACGTCGGCAAAGTGGGCGTTCCCGACAAAGTCCTGAACAAGAAGGGGAAGCTGAGCAGAGAGGACTGGGAGGCGATCAAGGCTCATCCCAGGTTAGGGGCAACTATCATCGGCAATATACCTAATCTCATTCCCTGTGTGAATATCATCCTGCATCACCATGAAAGGTGGGATGGTGGTGGTTATCCGGAAGGGCTGAAAGGTGAAGAGATTCCCGTGGGAGCCCGCATCCTCGGCATAGCTGATGCCTTTGAGGCGATGACTTCCGTCCGGCCCTACCGCCCTGCCTTGTGCCATGAGAAGGCGATAGAACAGCTCAGATACGGTGCCGGGTCTCAATTCGATCCTGCCTTCGTGGATGTCTTCATAGAGGCTATTGAAGCTGGACTTCCTGGGAAGGTTACAGTAGGGCAGGAGGCACCCAGTGAGCAGCCGAGTTCGTAGTGCGGCTCTCCGAAGGATATGGGGTAACTGCCGAGAGACGCATATATACCAGCAAGTAGGTCAATCCCGCTGCGTGAAGCAACGGAGGTGGCCGCCTGTCTTTCTGACCGCACAATGAGACCGGATCGTCAGTCCTATGGGAAAAGCTACCGATGCAGGGTCCTGTGTACCACTAAGACGCTGCGATGCTGGTACCGTGTTGGTCTACTTCTTTATCAATGCACATATGTTGCGTGAGAAACTCCTGATCGGGAAACGGCAGGACCTCTCCGCTGACATAGTTATGATCTGCCAGCCGGTTTTGATCAGTACGTTTCTTAACTCGCCATAGGAAAAAAGGTGATAGTAGCGGTAAAGCGTCTTTTCTTTGAGTCTCCAGGGAACTTTCTGCTCCTTGGATCTCAGCCAGAACCTGGGCTGCCCGTGGTTCCACACGGTCAAGAAGGCCTCGCCCCGGGGTTTCAATACGCGCCTTAGCTCACAGAAGGCCCTCTCCCTCTCCTCCTTGCCCTTGATATGGTGGTAAGTGGCCACCGATACTGCCCAATCAAAGGTATCGTCTGGGAAGGGCAGGAATAAGGCATCGGCAGCCACTAAGTTGACATAAAACCCAAGCTTGGCCGAATATCTCAGACCCTGCTTCAGCATAGCAGGGGAGAAATCCACTCCCCAGAGTTCAAAGTCGTGCGTGAACGGGAGGAAGTCCGCGCCGTGAGCGCAGCCTATATTTAGTAGCTTGCCGCATCGCCATCTTCTAGCCAGCTCACCCAGCTCTTCTCGTAGGAGAGGCCAGTGCCTCACCCGATACCAGCTTTCAGCTATCTGATCGAAGACTTCTCTATTTGTAGCCATGGGCACGCTCTGCTAAACTTTAGCACACTGTGGTGGAATACTCATGGCTGGCAGCCTGCTGTTGCTACTCTCAAAGGAGCGAAGCGGCATGAAGAACCGCGCTGACTCTTCGCACTTCGCCTCAGCATGATAATGTGAAGGCTGACAGCAACATGGAGATGGCATGAGGAAAGCATCCCGAACCATTTCTGGAGTAACTCCCGTGGCAGTCATGGCCAAGCCATTTCCCTGCCCCGGCAAATGCGTATATTGCCCCAGCTCTCCCGAGGCACCCAAGAGCTATACCCTGGAATCTCCAGCCGTGCTCCGTGCCAGGAATTGTGGCTTTGATGCCGGAAAGCAGGTGCAGGCCAGGCTCAAGACGTTGGCTGAAATGGGGCATGCTCTGGACAAGATAGAGCTTATCGTTATGGGGGGTACCTTCTTGTCTTATCCTCAGGACTATCAGTATCAGTTCATTAAGGACTGCTATGATGCTCTGAACGACACACAATCCAGCAGCCTACAGGATGCGAAGCAATTGAACGAAAACGCCGAGCATCGCTGCGTGGGGCTATGCATCGAGACCAGGCCTGACTACTGTGGGGAGGAGGAGATAAAGAGGATGCTCGATTTTGGCACTACCAGGGTGGAGCTTGGAGTACAGACACTGGACGATCAAGTTCACCACCTGACAAAGCGGGGACACGGAGTGGCTGAGGTTATCTCTGCCACCAGGCTATTGCGAGATTGCGGCTTCAAGGTCTACTATCACTGGATGCCCGGTTTGCCGGGATCAACACCTGGGCATGATCTGGAGCTCTCGCAACAGTTGTTTGAGGACGAGCGGTTTCGACCCGACGGACTGAAGCTTTACCCCACGCTGGTTGTCCGGGGGAGTGAGCTAGAGAACTGGTATCAGGATAATCGCTACCGGCCCTATGGAAATGAGGAGATGATTGATTTGCTCATGGCTATCCAAGCTCTCATTCCCAGATATGTGCGGATTGCCCGCTTGATGCGCGATATACCCGGCAAGTTTATCATTGCCGGCAGCAGGGACTTAGCGCTGAGGAGCACTGTCGGCAAGAGGATGGGGCAGGCAGGGCTTCGTTGTAGCTGCATCCGTTGCAGGGAATATGGGCACCGGCTGAGGGATGGCTGGCCGATTGGTGAGCCCCAGTTAACGAGGCTGGACTATGAAACCTGGGGAGGGAGCGAGGTCTTTCTTTCTTACGAGGATGAGAATGAAACCCTGTTTGGCCTGCTGAGATTGCGAATGAACAGGGAAAGCGCAATGGTTAGGGAGCTACACGTTTTTGGTCCCCAGGTCCGGTTGGGGGCGAGGCTGGAGCCAGCCGCTCAACACCGTGGGCTCGGTGAAGGATTACTTCGAGAAGCAGAAAGAATCGCCGGCGAGGAATTCAAGACCCACAGATTGTGGGTGCTTAGTGGTGTCGGGGCAAGAGAGTACTACCGCTCACTTGGTTATAGCCTGGAAGGCGGTTATATGGTCAAGGAGCTTGATCAAGCTGCCTCGAAGCCTTCAGAGGACTGTTTAACAGCCCCTTCAGCCTGAGCAAAGCCGCACATAAGTAGCCTGCCGTCGAGCCTCTCTCACAGTCTGGCAAGCTTACCACGGGCGATTTGACAGACAATTGCCCTTTTCATATTGACATCGAGAAATACGCATAACTATAATGCATTGAAGCAGCTATGGAAGCGATACAGTTAACTGGTAGCCTTGGAACAAAGCAAAGAAAGGAGAGGGAGCACATGGATAATGAGGTAAGGCCAACCTGGAGATTAGCCTGGGGATTGTGGTGGAGGATGACTCTTATCAGCCTGGGGGTATTTGCGATAATCTGGTTGATTCTCTTCGCGGTCGGAGAAGTGCTAGCGCCCTTATGAGCTTTCTGAGGGTGTGCCCGAGGGTCGTGAAGATGTGTCAGCAGTGATCAGACAGGAATCCCGTGATTCTGTGGTGGAAGTGGCGAGCGCAGGTAAGACCGCTGTTCAGGCAGTGATTGGACTTCTCGGCTATTGACAACGAGAGGTTTTAGCTATATCGTTATACAGGGAATACAAAGGAGGTATAA
>SOJG01000081.1 GCA_004375885.1 Dehalococcoidia bacterium | reverse complement strand
AGGACCGGATGGAGTAATTGCTGACATTATCGGATGTGTAAATGGTTGCCTGGGTAAGGCTAGTGAATCCGCAAAAGCTTTAGGTATAGGAATAGCTGGCCAGATTGAAAAGGATGCTGGAATAGTGCGCTTCGCACCGAATCTTGGTTGGCACAATGTACCTCTTCAAGCCAAGCTCGAAGAGGCACTAGCGCTACCGGTAACGGTAACCAACGACGTGCGGGCGGCTGCGTATGGTGAGTGGCTCTATGGTTCGGGACAGGGAGTTAATGATCTCGTCTGCCTCTTTGTTGGTACAGGCGTAGGTGGGGGTATAATTAGCGGCGGCAGGTTGCTGGAGGGCTGTAATAACACCGGCGGAGAGCTTGGACATATGACTATTGTTAGAGATGGCCGACAGTGCCACTGCCGCAACCAAGGATGCCTGGAAGCATACGCTGGTGGCTGGGCAATCGGTGAGCGAGCACAAGAGGCGGTACGCAATGATCCACAAGCAGGCCAAGCACTGATTGCAGTAGCCGGAGGCATTGAGAAAATTTCCGCCGCTACAGTCACTGAAGCTCATGCTAGTGGAGATCCTCTCGCCCACAGCCTGGTGGAAGAGACCGCAAACTTCCTGGCTGCCGGTATAGTCGGAATTGTTAACGCCTTTAACCCCTGTTTAATAGTACTAGGTGGTGGCGTCATTCAGGGCCTACCACAATATGTCTCCCTGGTAGAGCATATTGTTCACCTGAAGGCGCTCGAGGCAGCGCTGGAAGAGTTACGTATCGTTACGACTGCTTTGGGCGATAAGGCCGGTGTTATTGGTGTGGCTGCGCTTGCGCGTCATCGATTGTCCAAAGATGAATCATACGGAGGGAAGTCAACATGAGTGTGTCAGAACTTGAGGAACTCTGCATAAACACAATTCGTTTTCTAGCTGTGGATATGGTGCAGCAGGCAAATTCAGGCCATCCGGGAGCTCCCATGGGGGCAACACCCATGGCATTTGTATTATGGGACCGATTCCTCAAACACAACCCCAGTGATCCGAAGTGGCCTGACAGGGACCGCTTTGTTCTTTCTGCCGGCCATGCCTCAGCGTTGCTTTATGCTTTGCTGCATTTGACAGGTTACGACATGACGCTAGACGAAATCAAACGGTTCCGACAGTGGGGAAGTAAGACGCCAGGCCATCCTGAATATGGGATCGTCCCCGGTGTTGAGACAACCACCGGTCCATTGGGACAGGGGTTTGCCAACGGAGTAGGGATGGCCGTTGCAGAAAGGTGGCTGGCTGAACATTATAACCGTCCCGGATATGAGATAGTCGACCACTATACATATGCTATTGTCTCAGATGGAGACCTCCAGGAGGGGGTCGCCTCAGAAGCCGCTTCATTGGCTGGAACGCTTCGCCTGGCTAAACTAATCTATCTATACGATGATAATGGTATCCAAATTGAGGGCAACACAAGCATAGTCTTCACTGAAGATGTGGCCCAAAGGTTTCAGGCTTACGGTTGGCAGGTGATCGGCCCTATTGATGGCATGGACACAGCCGGTGTTGATGCTGCTATTAAGGCAGCTCAGGATGAAAAAGCTCGACCTAGTTTGATCATTTGCCGGACGATCATCGGGTATGGCAGTCCGAATAAGGCCGGTACCGCATCAGCTCATGGAGAACCTCTGGGCGAAGAGGAAGTACGACTAACGAAGAAGAATTTGAGTTGGCCGTATGATGAACCGTTTACCGTTCCTGTTGATGTACTTTCCCATTTTCGCCAGGCCGTACAGCGAGGTGACCATCAACAGCGGGAGTGGGAAGCTAAACTGGAGGCTTACCGACACGCCTATCCAAACGAGGCACGACAATTGGAAGAGGACCTGTCGGGAGACTTGCCAGAGGGATGGAGCAGAGAACTCGATGATCTGTTTAAGACAACAGAAAAACCAATCGCTACTCGTGAGGCTTCTGGCCAGGTCATGAATGCCATCGTACAGAGAGTCCATTCCTTCACTGGTGGTTCGGCAGACCTGGCTCCTTCAACCAAGACCACTCTGAAAGATCATGGCCACTATGGGTTCGAAGAGTACTGTGGGCACAATATGCATTTCGGTGTTCGCGAACACGCTATGGGCGCTATAACGAACGGAATGTCCTTGCATGGCGGCGTTATACCCTACACAGGGACTTTTCTCGTATTTTACGACTATATGCGTCCGCCGGTGCGACTGGCTGCGTTAATGGGAATCAGGGTGATCTACATATTTACCCATGATTCCATTGGAATGGGTGAGGACGGGCCAACACATCAGCCTATCGAGCAGCTTATGGCACTACGCCAGGTGCCTAATCTGGTCACGATCAGGCCAGCGGATGCTACCGAGACATCAGAGGCCTGGAAAATAGCCATAGAACGTCGTGATGGCCCGACATCTTTAGTTCTCAGCCGCCAAAACCTGCCGATACTGAACCGAGCAGAATTAGCTCCAGCCAGCGGAGTACAACGTGGTGCCTATGTCATCTGGGAGTCAGCACCATCTCCAGATGTGATACTGATGGGTACAGGATCAGAGGTTCATATCGCTCTTCAGGCCGGTAAGATACTGAAGGAAAACGGCGTCAATTCTCGTGTTGTCTCAATGCCCTCATGGGAGTTGTTCGATTCTCAGCCAGTTAGTTATCGAAATGAGGTGTTACCTCCAGCTATCAGAGCACGGGTTTCAATCGAGGCAGGAACTCCAAGGGGATGGGAGAGATATGTAGGCCTGGACGGGCTCACGATTGGTATCCATCGCTTCGGGGCGTCAGCACCGGGCTCTATCCTCTATGAGAAACTGGGCCTGACTGCCCAGCATGCAGTCAGCGGGGCGATGAAACTTCTGCACAGGAGCTAATGATGAAGTTGAAAGTTGCACTGGGCGCCGACCACGGTGGCTTCACTCTAAAAAATGAGTTGGTTGCCCGACTGAACGAAGAATATGAGATCCTGGATCTGGGAGCGCATACATTTGATCCTGATGATGACTACCCTGATTTTGCGCTTGCAGTTTCCAGAGCGGTGGCTGCCAAGCAAGCACACAGGGGCATACTTATCTGCGGTAGTGGAGTAGGCGCCAGTATAGCCGCCAACAAGGTGCCGGGGGTCCGGGCCTGTCTTTGTCATGACAGTTACTCAGCACATCAAGGGGTAGAACACGATGACATGAATGTTTTGTGCCTTGGGGCACGTGTGATCGGTACGGAGCTGGCTGCGGAGCTAGCAAAAGCCTTTCTAACCGCAAACTTTTCTGGTGAAACGCGCCATTGTCGTCGTTTGGAGAAAGTCCTGGCTATCGAGCGCCAGGCAATTCATGATGATAAAGGGGGACCAAGCCAATGAATGCCATTCAAAAAGCCAGGCAACAAGGCCAGGCCATTTGGCTTGATTACATACGCCGGGGTCTACTGAAATCTGGTGAGTTCCAACAGCTTGTCGAACAAGGAATAAGCGGTGTGACCTCAAATCCAACGATTTTCGAGAAGGCCATTATTGGAAGCACTGACTATGATGAGGCAATATTAGCCCTGGTTAAAACCGCCAGGGACATCGGGGACATATATGAAGCCCTGGCAATAGAAGATATACGAACTGCCGCTGACCTACTACGACCCATATATGATCAGTCATCTGGCTTGCACGGCTACGTGTCTTTAGAGGTCAGCCCCGCACTGGCTCACGATACCGATGGCACTATCAGGGAGGCGAAGCGGTTATTCGCTGTGCTGGAGCGACCAAACATAATGATTAAAGTCCCGGCTACGCCAGAAGGTATACCAGCCATCCGTAACCTAATCAGCGATGGCATTAATGTCAACGTTACACTAATATTCTCTCTCGATATGTACCAACAGGTTATAGAAGCCTATATCGCTGGCCTTGAAGATCTGGGTAAAAACGGTGGGAATGCCGGCAACGTGGCTTCGGTGGCGTCTTTCTTTCTGAGTCGCATAGATACCGTTGTAGATTCTTTGTTGGAAGAGCGTATGCGAAAGGGACAAGAAGAACTTAAAAACCTACGTGGTAAAGCTGCTGTTGCCAATGCCAAGCTGGCATATCTTGAGTTCAAGCGAATGGTTGATAGTGAGCGTTTTGCGGTATTAAGGGCGGGTGGCGCTCGTGTGCAACGTCCCTTATGGGCAAGCACCGGCACGAAAAATCCGGCCTATAATGATCTCATGTATGTAGAGTCCCTTATCGGTTCCGATACAGTCAACACTATGCCGCCGGCAACTATAGATGCATTCCTGGACCATGGCCATGTGATACCCACCCTTGAGGCAGGTTTTTCTGAAGCTGAGCAGACACTGGCCGATCTTGCTGGAGCTGGTATTAGCATGGAGTCTGTTACAGTGAAGCTGCTTGCTGATGGGCTTAAGGCCTTCGCTCAATCCTTCGAGAAGCTCATGGCCGGTATCGAAGATAAGAAGACACGACTACTGGCACCAGAGCATATTCATCCCGGTGTGAGCATTGGAAACTATATTGGCGATGTGGAAGTAGCTCTGGCTGATCTTGATAGACGTGACATCGTGCGGCGAATCTGGCAGAAAGACCACACTGTCTGGAAACCGGAACCTGCCGAAATCACGAATCGTCTGGGCTGGCTTCGTGTCGCTGATTCAATGTCTGAACAAATGCCGACCATCCAGTCCTTTGCACAGGAGGTTGTAGACGCTGGTTTCCGTCACGTTGTTTTACTGGGCATGGGCGGAAGTAGCCTGGGCCCCGAGGTGCTCAGGCAGGTATTTGGCAGCACTGCCGGCTATCCAGAACTAAAAGTGCTGGACTCAACGGTACCCGCCTGGGTACAATCGGTGAAAGAGTCAATAGACCCGTCTCACACCCTGTTCTTAGTCTCCTCAAAATCCGGCACGACCACGGAGCCTCTTGCGCTCTTCTCTTACTTCAAGGGCCTTATCGAGTCTTCCGTTGGAGAGGGCAAGGCTGGAGAGAGCTTTGTTGCCATAACTGATCCTGGGACTCCGCTAGTTGAACTGGCGGAAGAAGAGAAGTTCCGGCGTGTTTTTGTAAATCCTCCTGATATCGGTGGCCGATACTCTGTCCTTTCTTATTTTGGTTTGGTGCCAGCTGCACTCTCAGGGATCGATGTAACAAAGTTGCTTGAGCGGTCCGACTGCATGAGAGAGGCATGTGCTTCCTGTGTACCCGTTCACGATAATCCTGGTGCCTGGCTTGGAACGTACATGGGCACTTTAGCTGCCCAGGGAAGGGATAAACTTACGCTCATAACATCCCCAACCATCAGTAGCTTTGGTCTCTGGGTGGAACAGCTTATCGCTGAGAGCACCGGTAAGGATGGCAAGGGAATAATACCCATCGCTGGCGAACCGTTGATGAAAGCAGTTCAGTATGGTGAAGACAGAATATTTGTTTACTTGCGCCTTGAAGAGGACGACAACTCTGAAATGGATAAGGTAATTGAGGATGTCAGGTCTCTGGGACAACCGGTTCTGGTCTTGGAGATGCGCGATAGATATGATCTGGGCGCAGAGTTTTACCGCTGGGAGTTTGCCACCGCTGTAGCCGGCGCCATAATGGGTATTCATCCCTTCAATCAACCCAACGTGCAACAGGCTAAAGATGCCACAGAGCACGTTTTGCAGGAATACACTACCTCCGGTAATTTACCTGATATCCAAAATGAAGGGTCGTTCCCTGATCTGCTCTCCAGGGCTGAAAGGCCGCAATACCTGGCTATCATGGCTTATATTCATCAGACACCTGAAACAGATAAGGCGCTGGCAGAGCTTCGCCGGAAGATTGTAGAGCGGTATGGAATAGCTACTACTCTCGGCTATGGACCACGTTTTCTTCACTCAACGGGGCAGCTTCACAAAGGGGGCCCCGATACAGGTCTATTTCTTCAAATAACTGCTGAACACGAGCAAGACGTGCTGATACCGGGTAAACCTTACACCTTCGGAGTGATAGCTGATGCGCAGGCCATAGGAGACCTTGAGACATTACGATCACTGAACAAGTCGATTGTCAGGGTTCATTCAAAGAAGGGGGATATGGCATCTTTATCCGCATGCATTAGGGAACTTCTATAGCATATACGCAAACAATCTTGGTTGGAAAGCAGGTCCTATGATAAGAGCTATGATTTTTGATCTAGACGGCGTCCTGGTGCAGACGGAGAAGCTTAAAGCACGGGCTTATGCGCTCGCTGTTCAGCAAATCCGCAACCTCCCCGAGCCTGATACACAGGCCAGCGAAGCGTACCGTGAAGTGGTCGGTGCACAACGGGAAGTAACCTCTAGACATGTTATGGACAAGCTTGGACTGGAAGGGGAATTACGCCCGTTAATGGCTCAATATGGGGTCTCAGAACCGTGGCAGGCGCTAACGGCCATACGGTATCAGATTTACGACAAGATGATTAGTGATCCAGAGGTAATTCGAGACAACCAATGGCCGTACACAGTTGACCTGCTGCAAGTTGCCAAAGAGACCTCCTGCCTGACGGCGCTGACTACATTATCAAAACGTAAGGATGTGCTACACGTCATCCGATCTCTTGGCATCGAACCGCTACTTAATGTGGTTCTTACTGCCGAGGATGTCAGTAAGGGCAAGCCTGATCCTGAGATTTACCTCCTGGCCGCAGAAAGGCTGAGAGTACCGCCAGAGGAATGTTTGGTGCTTGAAGATTCAGTAAATGGCATCAAAGCGGCCCAGTCTGCTGGTATGAACGTAGTGGCCATTGCTACCCCTTTTACTAATGCCAGTATCCACGACCATGAAATAATTAAAGAAGCGTGGATTGTCCACAAACCAGAAAAGGTAACCGAGGTGGTACGCCAGCGTATTAAGGAACATGACCGGACTGCGCACCGAGGTGAAGCAGTAAAGAATAAGGGAGGTGAACAATGGAGATTGGTATGATTGGTTTAGGCCGTATGGGCGGCAACATGGCACAACGGTTAATCGACGGTGGCCATCAGGTGGTGGCTTACGACCCGGTAAGGGAAGCCTTAGACGCTACAGTTGAGAAAGGGGCTACTGGTGCCCTGTCCTATCCTGATCTAGCCAGCAAATTGACCAAACCCCGTGCCATCTGGTTGATGGTGCCGTCGGGGGAGCCAACAGAGATCACCATTAGCACCCTGGCGGCTGAGCTTTCGCCAGAAGATATCATTATTGACGGAGGTAATTCTAACTACAAGGACAGTATGCGGCGAGCATCCCTATTAGCTGAGAAAGGAATCATATTTCTTGATGTAGGCACCAGTGGTGGCGTGTGGGGTCTTAAAGAGGGCTACTGTTTGATGGTGGGAGGTGATACTCAAGCCTTTCGGCATTTGGAGCCCATTTTCCAGACGCTGGCACCTTCACCACAAGAAGGCTACGGCCACGTAGGGCCCAGTGGCGCGGGTCACTTTGTAAAGATGGTTCATAATGGTATTGAGTATGCGTTGATGCAGGCGTATGCCGAGGGATTTGAATTGATGCAGGCCAAAGGGGAGTTCAAATTAGATCTACATCAGATTTCCGAGACTTGGCGATATGGTAGCGTAGTCCGCTCCTGGCTGTTAGACTTGGCGGCCGCTGCATTAGCCAAAGACCCTAAACTAGAGAGCATCCAGGCTTTTGTCGAGGATTCTGGTGAAGGCCGATGGACATTGCAGGAATCTATTGAATTAGGGATACCTACGCCAGTTATAGCTCAGTCTCTTCAGGCAAGATTCCGATCAAGGCAGGAACAACCATTCGGTACCAAGTTACTTGCTGCCCTTCGCCAGCAATTTGGAGGTCACAGGGTGAAAAAAGCAGAATAGGGTTGTTGTAGTATTCAAAGAATTCAATATGCGGTTTGTATTTGTAAGTGATTAGTCAATCGATATGAAAGTGGATATGGATATGCACAGGAGTCAATAATGACCAGGACTAAAAAGGTCGTACCTTCCATATTAACAGAAGACCCCAGGGCATTGAAGACCATGGTTCGACAAGCTGAGGGTTTTGCCGACTACGTCCAGTTTGATATTATGGATGGCCGGTTTGTGCCCTCACGTAGTATAACTTATCAAGATTTAGTGGCGATTCCAATCAGATTCGACTGGGAGGCCCATCTTATGGTCGAGCGACCTGAAGATTATCTGGATAACTTCAGGGAAGCAGGAGCTAAGAGAGTGGTCTTTCACTATGAGGCAAAGTCATCGGCACGATCTGTTATATTGCGAGCGAGAAGGCTAGGGTTAGCGGTAGGACTGGCCGTTAATCCTGAAACAGAGGTAGCTGCTTTTCTGCCCTTAGTTGAAGCAGTAGACAGTGTACTTTTTCTCGCTGTACACCCCGGCTTCTATGGCAGCCAATTTATTCCCAAAGTCCTGGATAAGGTAGCCGAACTCCGCAAAAGCCAACCTGCTATGGAAATAGGTGTAGACGGTGGAATAAAAGCGAGTAACATAGTCCAGGTTGCTGGCAGACAGGTAGATCTGCTCTATGTGGGCAGTGATATCTTTTTACAGCCTGATCCAGCCGAAAGATACCGCACACTTATGACTCTAGTTAACAAGGCCTCAGTTCGTTTTTGATCTAATTAGTCGACTCAACGATTAATCATCAGGGCTCATAATTAAGAAAGGACTTAGAAATGAAAGCTATCGTGATGATGCGAGGGAAAACAGGAGCACATGAATTTGATCTACCTAAGCCCGAGATAAATCAGCCAGACGAGGTGCTGGTGAGGGTCAAAAAGGCGGGAGTAGATGGCACCGACTACAATATGATAAGGCATAGCCTACAGGACATAGCTGAGGGTCGAAATGAGATCGTCATGGGTCACGAAATGGTTGGAGTGGTAGAGGACGTAGGTAAGGGTGTAACGTCCGTGGCCCCGGGTGATACGGTCGTTATGACGGTAAGGCGAGGATGTGGTATCTGTCAGCCATGCCTGCATAATCAGAGTGATATGTGCATGACCGGGCTCTATGCCGAACGGGGTATTCACAAGAGAGATGGCTTCTTTACTGAGTTCGTGGTTGACCAGGAACAATACATCGTCAAGGTTCCAGCTGACCTGGCTAATATTGCTGTTTTCACTGAACCATTGAGCATTGCCGAAAAAGGAATTGC
>SOJG01000019.1 GCA_004375885.1 Dehalococcoidia bacterium | reverse complement strand
TCTGAAGATTGTAGCAGACATAGCTGGGGACAACAAACCTCTGATAATACGGCAGACCCAGAAGACCGCTTACCATCGGGTGGCTTCGGACTCTAACACTGACAAAGAATGCAATCCTCGGGATAGCTATTCTTTACCTCGCAGTCTTACACCACCGGTGACATTGATCTGTACGGTCTCACCGCAACTCGGGCAGGTTACTTCCATAACAAGAGGCCTTCCCATGACTCGCTCTACAAGAGATGTTACTATAGAATCCATATTATCCAGCCTCTCATCTAGCATATCCAGCCGCTTAATCAACTGCCCTATATCCAGGTCCTGGTTGACCTGCTTGACTGGTCGAGCTTTGTCCTGCGGATACAATTTATAGACTCTTCTCCACAACGCCTAATGACTCTAGTTCGCCTCTATCTTCTTTCATCAACTTATCTATTTGCTCAGAGATGGTGCGCTCCAAATACTTGCGAAAAGCCTCTCGTGCTGCTGGCGATGATCTTACCGCTTCCTTTACCTTCTGCCATTCGTCGGCAATCACTTCGTTCATCTGCTCGACACCTATGGGTTGTTTTCCCTGCCACAAGTCCTCTATCCTATCCAGGACCCTGCTTGTCATAGCCCTCTTAATGCGGTCGAAAGAGAGTATCTCCTCCGCAGAGTATGGTTGTCCTGCCTTTCTCTCAGTCATGATTTGCCACCTCCAATCAAATTCATTTGACTTATTATCATAAGTATAGCAACGCGACTTGTCAAGGTAGACCTGGCTTCTCCATGTTGATTTTCGGCTGGAGAGAGCGTATGATATTTTCTCAAAAGGAGGTATCGGGAGATGGCCGAAGTGGAAATCGGCAGGGTTACGGACTTTTTTGCTAAACCTGTGGTAGCTGGCATAGAGTTGAGCGGCACATTGAGAATAGGCGATAGAATCCATATCAAGGGCAGCACCACAGATATGGAATTGACCGTAGAATCCATGCAGGTTGAGCGAGTTGACATCGCCAACGGCAAGCCGGGCGACCTTGTGGGCATAAAGGTTCCCGATAGAGTAAGGCGAGGTGACACGGTCTACAAAGTCACTGAATAGCCTTAAGCAGATTTGCCATTTCGATGCCGTTAACCGCCGCAGCAAAACCTTTGTTGCCTTCTTTAGCTCCTGCTCTCTGGATAGCCTGCTCCAATGTGTCAGCCGTTATTATCCCATGTATCACCGGTAGGCCAGTATCCAAGCTCACCCTGCCAATTCCTCTATTTACCTCAGAAGCAACATACTCGAAGTGAGGAGTGCCGCCCCGAATGACTGCGCCGAGGCACAATACTGCATCGTACTTATTGCTCTGTGCCAGTCTCTTGCTGACAAGCGGGATCTCTAGACAGCCTGGTGTCCAGACAATCTCGATATCCCCCTCATCGACACCGTGACGCAGTAAAGCGTCCTTGGCTCCTTCAAGCAGCTTAGTCGTTATTAACTCGTTGAAACGAGAAATAACCACAGCAAACTTAAGACCCTTTCCTATCAGGATACCTTCATAAGTCTTAGCCATTACTTGCCCTCCTGTATGCCCAGAATGTGTCCCAGCTTCTTCTGCTTGGTTTCCAGATAATGCGTGTTATAAGGGGTAGATGGCGCTATCAGCGGAACAGTCTCGACTATCTGAATTCCATAGCTTTCCAACCCAATGACTTTCTTGGGGTTGTTCGTAAGCAATCGGATATTATGTAAACCTAAGTCAGCCAAGATCTGGGCGCCCACACCATAGTCCCTTAGGTCAGGAGCAAAGCCCAAAGCTATATTGGCCTCCACAGTATCCATTCCTTGATCTTGCAGAGCATAGGCGCGAAGTTTGTTATGAAACCCGATTCCTCTGCCCTCCTGTCTCATATAAAGAAAAACGCCGCGACCCTCCTCGGCGATCTTACGTAGAGCCATCTCAATCTGAGCCCCACAATCACACCTCAGACTGCCAAAGACGTCGCCAGTCAGGCACTCACTATGCACACGTACCAACACTGCATCATCATTTGATATGTCACCTTTAACCAGAGCAGTGTGTTCAGTGGCATCAACCGCGCTTCTGTAAGCCATGACCGTGAATTGGCCGTACCTAGTGGGTAACCTGGCCTCGACTGCTCTTTGCACGAGCTTCTCATGACGAATGCGGTAGGCAATCAAATCCACGATGCTTACAATCTTCAGGGCAAATCGAGAAGCCACAGCTTCAAGCTGAGGCAGTCGGGCCATCGTGCCATCCTCATCCATAATCTCACATATGACGCCAGCAGGATAGAGTCCGGCCAGCCTGGCCAGATCAACAATTGCTTCGGTGTGTCCTGCCCGCACTAACACACCGCCTTCCTTGCCTCGAATGGGGAATATATGCCCCGGCTGAGCCAGGTCGCGAGCCTCGGTATTAGAGTGAAGCACCGTCTTTATGGTCTGCGCTCGATCAAAAGCAGAGATCCCGGTGGAGATCTTATCCTTTGCCTCAATAGACACTGTGAAGGCAGTGGAGTATCGTGAAGTGTTATTGGTAACCATCAACGGTATAGCTAATTCGTCAAGCCTTTGACCAATAATCGGAAGACAAATCAGACCCCGAGCCTGCTTAGCCATGAAGTTTATCGCCTCAGGGGTAATCTTCTCGGCGGCCATGGCCAGGTCCCCCTCGTTTTCGCGTGACTCATCATCAACGAGGATAATGAACTTGCCTGCCCTTATGTCTTCAATTGCCTCAGAAATGCTAGCTGCCATCCGTTTGCCCTACAAATCCGTATTCCTTGAGGAGCTCGAAGTCTAAACTGCGTGCTTGTCCCTTCGTAAAACGCTCCACATATTTGGCTATAATGTCTGTTTCTAAGTTGACTATATCCCCACGTATTCTGCTTCCTAGCGTAGTCTGTTTCGAAGTGTAAGCTACCAAAGACACAATAAGGAAAAGCTCAGCAGAGTTCACAATGGTGAGGCTAACGCCATCAACAGCAATGAAGCCCTTACTTACGATGTAAGGCATTAACTGAGCGGCTGCTGAAATCCTCATAATACGGGCGGTTTCTTCGCCGGTCACATCCGTCACTTCTCCCGTATCATCAATGTGCCCCAATACGAGATGGCCACCACAGCGCCCCCCCAGCATCAATGCCCTCTCCAGATTCACCTGGTCGCCATACTGGAGTCTGCCCAGATTGGTGCAACGCCGCGTCTCAGGCATCACATCAACACTGAAGCCGCGATTGCCCAAGGAGACAACAGTTAGGCAAACACCATTAACAGCTATGCTATCACCTACCTTTGTTCCTTCAAGCACCTTGTGGGCTTCGAAGGCCAAGCGATTCGAGCTCGTTTCCCTGACTATGCCAATCTCTTCAACTATCCCGGTGAACATGCCATACGCCTAGAAAGCTACGTTTGCTGCAAGCATTCTTACTTAGTGTATCCACTGACCAATATGTCATCACCGAAGCTTTCAATGTCGACTCCGCTGAGCCGCAAAGCCTCAGCCATGTTGTCAGCGCCGTTTCCCCCCACACTAGCAGCCTCGCGGCCGCCGATGATAATGGGCGAGATGAAAGCCAATACCTTGTCCACCAAATGCTGGTCAAACAGGCAACCAAGAAGTTTGCCGCCTCCCTCAACCAGAACGGTGACAATCTCCCGCTTGCCCAACAGCTTCAGTAGTTCCAGGATATCTACTGCCCCTTCCCTAGCGGGCAATTCCAGTACCCCCGCGCCAGCCTGTACGAGTTCAGCCTTCCTTACAGAGTCAAAGGGTGCTACCACGGCAAGCAAAACCTCGCCTGGTGGATCAAAAATGTGGGCGTCCAGCGGTACTCTTCCTTTACTATCAACAACTAGGCGCAGAGGCTGCCTCCTTCCTATACCCCCTCTGCCGCCACAGCCTTTAGCTGTTAGGTGAGGATTGTCAGCAACAATAGTGTTTACCCCTACCATTATGGCGTCGGCAGTATGACGCAGGGCATGCGCATACCTTCTTGCCTCTTCGCTGGTTATCCATTTAGAATCACCGGTCTTCGTAGCAATCTTGCCGTCAAGGCTCATGGCGAATTTGGCCACGACGAATGGTAATCCAGTAGTAACATGCTTGATATAAGCCTCATTTATTTCGCAAGCCTCTTGTTGACACATGCCTACGTAAGTCTTGATGCCTGTTGCATTTAGCTTCCCTATCCCGCGCCCTGAGACCACCGGGTTGGGATCGAGCAGGGCTACATACACCTCCGAAATGCCAGCAGTGATGATAGATTCAGTGCAGGGTGGCGTACGTCCATGATGGGAGCACGGCTCCAGTGTGACATACATGGCACCATCTTGCGCCCTGCCACCAGCCTGACGAAGCGCCATAACCTCAGCATGCTCCGACCCAGCTGGCTGAGTATATCCCATGCCAACAACAAGCCCGTCTTTCACGACTACTGCCCCCACTGCCGGGTTAGGGCTCGTGTATCCGATAGCCAGCCTGGCCAAAGATAGAGCACATTCCATATAGTGCTGGGGAGGCATTACCATCTACCTCTGGGGGATGGATTCCCTGCAATATGTGGTGGCTGCAGATTCACATTGCCTTCAGTGCTCATTTCCAAGACTACAGAAACATATACCGTTTCTACACAGAGAAGTCAAGCTTGGTAAAGAGACTTGCCCATTGCCGTCTCAATGATACAAGGTTCTTGATGGCTTGCCAAATCGGACGATGCACCAGCAAGCTGTCCTTTTTGTTGCCCTCGACGCTGATTTTAGCAACAGCTTGTGCGAAGTGCAAAAAACAAGCCGGCGGAAATGGACATATCGTCTCTCATTTTGTATGATTGGATATCCAATGATGAAGAGAGCTTTTGAGATCGTTGACCATACTGCGGACGTGGGCATCGTCGCCTATGGAGCAGATGTTCAGGAGCTTTTTTCCAACGCTGCGCTTGGCCTGTTCACCCTGATTACGGAGCCTGGAAGGATTGAACAGAGATTGCACCTTGAGCTAGAAGTGAGTAGCGAGGACAGAGAAGGCCTGCTCGTCGAATGGCTTAATGAGCTTATTTACTTGTTTGATGCCCAGCACATTCTGTTCAGCCGGTTCGATATTGAGAGTTTGACTCAGAACAAACTTAGGGCTACCTGTTATGGCGAAGGTTTTGATTCGACGAAGCATGAAGTGAAGACAGGGGTAAAAGCAGCCACGTATCATATGTTGAGGCTAGATAAGAACGGTGATGGTTACAGGGCACAGATAATTTTCGATATCTAGGAGCTAAAGACATGGCACGCTGGCAAGGGCAGCTTGTTAAGGTAGACGATTATCGCTGGAAGATCCCCGAGGATTACAAAGCTGGCATGAGGGTCCCCGGTCTGATCTATGCCAGTAAGGAAATGCTAGAGTCCATGCGTGAGGAACAAACGCTGGAGCAAGTCGCCAATGTGGCCAGTCTCCCCGGTATAGTAGGCTACTCCTTCGCCATGCCGGATATCCACTGGGGATATGGCTTCCCAATAGGCGGAGTGGCGGCAATGGATGTGAGGGATGGCGTGATCTCCCCGGGAGGAGTGGGCTACGATATTAACTGCGGCGTAAGGCTGTTAAGCACAAATCTCAACGAACCTGAAGTGCGACCCAGAATCAAGGAGCTGATCAACGAGCTGTTCGCTAACGTGCCGTCAGGACTTGGCTCTGAAGGGAAGATAAAGGTAGGGCAAAAAGAGATGGAGCAGGTGATGATTGAGGGCGCTCGTTGGGCAGTGAAGCGAGGCTTGGGTTATGAGGAGGACTTGGATGTCACTGAAGAAAACGGATGCCTTGCCGGTGCGGATCCCCGCAAAATAAGCGACAGAGCAACCAAGAGAGGGATGCCTCAGGCAGGCACACTGGGCTCGGGAAATCACTTTCTTGAGATTCAAGTAGTGAAGGAGATATTTGACTCCCGCATATCTAGTATTATGGGCATCACCCAGGTGGGTCAGATATTGGTCCTGATTCACACTGGCTCTCGCGGCTTTGGTCATCAAGTGTGTACTGATTATCTGCGTGTCATGGAGCGAGCAGTATCAAGGTACGGGATTAAGCTCCCTGATCGTCAGCTTGCCTGCGCCCCCGTCGAGTCGCCGGAAGGTCAAGATTATCTGGCTGCTATGGCATGTGCCGCTAATTACGCTTGGGCCAACCGGCAATGTATTGCCCACTGGGTTAGAGAGAGTTTTTCTAGGGTTCTTGGTAAAAGCCCCGAGGAACTGGGCATGAAGCAGATTTATGATGTTGCTCATAACATAGCCAAAATCGAGGAACATGCGGTAGATGGCCGCAAGTCTAAGGTTTGTGTTCACCGCAAGGGAGCTACCCGAGCTTTTCCGGCGGGCCACAAGGATATACCCAGACGGTACAAGGACGTAGGGCAGCCAGTGTTCTTGCCTGGAGACATGGGACGCTGTTCCTTTGTTGCTGTGGGCACTCAAGAAGCCATGGATGAGACCTTTGGCTCCACCTGCCACGGTGCCGGCAGGATGCTAAGCCGGGGTGCTGCTAAGCGACTGCTGAAAGGTAGTGATGTCGTTCGAGAACTGGAGAACAGAGGCATTATCGTTAAGGCTGGAAACATTCCTTCGTTGGCCGAGGAGGCATCTCAAGCTTACAAAGATATCACCGCAGTCATGGATGTGGTCCACCAAGCCGGCATTTCAAGAAAGGTGGCTATGGCTGTGCCTATGGGCGTTATCAAGGGCTGAACCATTCATTGATAAGGACGAAAGGTGCTGCCATGAGGCAAGCCACGATCAAGCTTCCATCTCCTCAGTTGAAGGGCGAGGTTTCGTTAGAGGAAGCGATAGCGAAACGCAGATCGGTTCGAAGGTACCGTCAGGAGCCACTGGACTTATGTCAACTAAGTCAAATACTCTGGGCGGCCCAGGGCCTCACGGGAACTAGAGGGTCTAGGGCGGCGCCCAGTGCCGGAGCTACGTATCCACTGGAGATTCTCGTCTTGGTGGGCAGACAGGGTGTCATCGCCGGGAAGGCAACACAGACCTCCGAAGTGCTACCAGCTGGCCTCTACCGTTATGAAGCGAACTCTCATTCGCTGGGCTTGCACAAACCAGCCGATTTGCGACCTCACCTAGCCAGAGCAGCTCTGAACCAGGAGTTTCTTCTTGAAGCCCCTGTCGATATTGTCATCTGTGCCCTCTATCACAGGACTTGCCATAGATATGGGCAACGTGGGGAGAGATATGTCCACATAGAGGCAGGACATGTAGCTGAAAACATCCATCTTCAAGCTGTGGCTTTGGGGCTAGCCACCGTGGAAGTCGGTGCCTTTCATGATGAAGACGTAAGGAAAACCCTCGGTGTAGAGGAAGAAGTCAAGCCCTTGTACATAATGCCTCTCGGCAAGGCAGTGTAGAGGAAGGCAAAACTCGCTGAGCTCTACAGCTAGTGCCTGGCTACAGACACGTCTGGCTCCCGATTGATTTGAGTTTCCGCCCTGCGTGCCATCACTGTGGATTCAGTTGACTGGCAATCTATAAAGCTATAGAATAACCTGACCCCGCAACGAATGACTCCTGAGACTACGAGGCTGCTGGAACGAATGCTTGAAGGGGAAAGCCTGTCCCTGTCGCGCGTCATCAGCCTAGTTGAAAATGAAAGCAGCCAAGTACCCGAGATAATGAAGCGCATCGCTCCGCGCTTGGGGAAGGCACACTGCATAGGAGTAACTGGGCCCTCAGGGGCAGGAAAGAGCACCCTGGTAGACAGACTGACCATACTGATGAGGAGACAACGTTTGAAGGTCGGCATAATTGCGGTAGACCCCACCAGCCCGTTCACGGGAGGAGCAGTACTGGGCGACCGCATACGAATGCAGCAACATTATCTTGATAGTGGGGTCTTTATCCGCAGCATGGCGACTCGTGGGAGCATGGGCGGGCTGCCGCAGACTGCCGGCGCTGTGATCAAGTTGCTTGACGCCGCTGGCAACGACGTTATCCTGGTAGAGACGGTGGGAGTAGGACAAGGCGAGGTGGATATTATGGAGAAAACCGATACTGTGCTTGTTACATTGTGTCCTGAATCTGGTGATGCCATACAGACGATGAAAGCAGGATTACTTGAGATCGCTGACATATTTGTTGTTAACAAGGCTGACCATCCTGGCGCCGACAGCTTTGTCCGTGATATACAAGCTATGTTACATCTTCGTGAGCCAAGTTGGTGGGATATACCTGTGGTAGTCACAGAAGCGATTAACGATGTTGGCATCGAAGAGCTTCATGAACAGATCCAATTGCACCGCCAGGCCCTCTGCGAGACACATCAGCTTTCGCAGCGACGCCAACTGCAGCGCAAATCCGACTTCATGAAGACGATAGAACAGAAACTTACTCATAGGTTAATCAAGGCAATCGAACAAGATGGGCATCTGAGTAGCTATGTTGAGAGGGTAGAAAAGGGGGAGCTCGACCCATATTCGGCCGCCGACGAAATCCTCAGGTCCGGAAAGCTCTTAGCCGATTGGCTGCGCCGATAACACCCGCAATGAATCTCGATGGGCAGAAGCTATGATGTCGTCATAGTTGGTGCTGGTCCCGCAGGCATATTCGCCAGTCTAGAACTATGTGGCAGTGGCCTCGACGTGCTGCTCCTGGACAAGGGAGGCGAAATTGATGCTCGAGTTTGCCCGGTTCAAAACGGAAGTGGACGCTGTGCCCTGTGCTCTCCATGCCGTTTAGTAAGTGGTTTCGGAGGTGCTGGAGCTTTCAGCGACGGCAAACTAACTCTGTCCACCCAGGTAGGCGGCCGCCTCAAGGAATTGGTCGGTTTTGACCAGGCCCAAGCACTCATAGATTATGTTGACTCTATCTATCTCAGATTTGGCGCCCCTCGCAAGGTCTATGGAACGGGGGGAAAGATACCTGAGCTGGAGCGAGAGGCTGCCTTAGCCGACCTCACACTGACCCCTGTTAGATTGCGTCACCTGGGAACCGAACTTTGTCATCAAACATTGAAGGCCATGGAGAATTTCCTGTCATCCAAATTGGATATAAGGCTGAGAACGGCGATTAGGAATATTGTAGTTGATGACGGTGCAGTCAAAGCTGTGGAAACTGAGAATGGTGAAAGTTTAAGCTGTCGCTACTTAATCTTAGCCCCGGG
>SOJG01000050.1 GCA_004375885.1 Dehalococcoidia bacterium | reverse complement strand
ATAATGCCGACCACTGAGGGGTGGACATGGCGGGCCCCAAAGCTGATGACAGGAACGCCTCGGGCAGCATCAACGCATTCTCGGGCAGCGGTGGCCCAGCCGCTGCAATGGGAGAGTATGCCCAGGTAAGCTGTTTCATAAGTTCCGTAGCTTTGATAAGGGGCTTTTATGCGCAAGACCACTTCTTTTCTGTCGAAAGGCTCGCCTTGAGATAACGCCCATACTTCACAATTATCCTCAGGAAGAACTTTGGCGAGCAAAGATTTAACTTCTTCTATGCCGCACAAGATACCAGCTCGGCGAGGAAATACCTCCATAGTTGCTACGGGATTAATCCCCTCTTTCTTAAGTATTTCCACGGTGCGGGGAAAATAGATATCGGCAGTTTCCCCGTTCAACCATGAATCGGGAATTTCGAAACGAGGCGGAGAAACCTTAACTAAGGGTTTAACAAGCTTGGCTCCAAGCACCTTCTCCATATAGTCCAGGGCGAAGGAGTGAGCTTTTTTGTCGAAGGAAGCAACACAATCAACGGGGACTTCAACTTCATAGCCTCTGTTTCTGGCATCAATTACTGCGTTCAGAACACAAATATGGGTGGTTACGCCGCAGACGACTATGGTTTCGGGCTTGATTGCCTCCAGTCTCTTGTCTAAAGGAGTCTTGTAGAAACTGCTGAAGGTCCTTTTGGGTATTATTTCACCGGGATAGTGCAGAAGCTCGGGTATGAGTTCAGCTTCCTCGGTACCTTCAATGCAATGGGGCGGGAACATCCTTAACTCTGGATCGTCGGGCGTGTGGTGGTCACATAAATAGAAGATCTTCGAGCCCTGCTTTAACTCTCGCTCCAGCAATTTCTGGATATTAGGTATGATACTACGGGCCTCGATGCCGCAATAAAGTGGATGACCTTCCTCAAGAAAGCCGCGCAGCATGTCTGAGACGATTACCACTCTAGCCATGGCATCACCAATGATCGGGTTCAGGTCTATAACTTTCTTGCAGGAGTGCAATGTAATCTTCCAACAAGGAAGCTGCTTTCGCGCTGTCCTCCCTCCTCAAGACGTCCAGAGTGTTCCGGAGTATCTGTAGTTCGCGGTCTATCTGTGATGCCAAATTGCAGATGTTGCCGCAACAGGAACCCCACTCTGCCCTTGCCAGATGAGATTCCTTTGTTTCTATCATGTTTTCCACATCGGCCATACACTCGGCCCTTTTTTCGGGGTCAGCTATCTTCTCTCTGAGTGACATAACGCTGTTCATAGCTTCTTTGCTTATCATTAACATTTCTCACCGCCCTTACCTCTATGTGGGCTGAGCACTGGTCTCCAAATAGCAGATTCGAAGTCCCGGTTCCTGGATATCGAGAGCCAAAGGATTTCGTGTTCGCCCAAGTCAATGTCTAAAATGGCGAACACCGGTAAACACCATGGCAACATTGTGCGCGTCAGCCAGCTCAGTTACCTCTTTATCTCTTACGGAGCCACCGGGCTGGATGATGGCGGTAACTCCGTGCTTGATTGCCAGTTCGGGGCCATCGGCAAATGGGAAGAAAGCATCTGAGGCCAGGACGCTGCCTTTAGCTCGGTCACCAGCTCTTTTCAAAGCTAGCTCAACGCTTACCACTCGGCTTGGCTGTCCGGCTCCCATGCCTAACAATGTTTTGTCCTTGGCGATAACTATGGCGTTGGACTTTATGCCCTTAACAGCCCTCCAGGCAAATAGCAGGTCTGATAACTCCGCATCTGAAGGCTGGCGCCTGGTTACCGTGCGAGGCTGAAGCTCCGACTCAGTTAACAGGTCTGGCGCTTGCGCCAGGAAGCCACCTCTGATGTAACGGAAATCGAAGCACGATTCGGCGGGTGAAGGATGATGATAGGGGGGAACTTTAACGAGGCGCAGACTTTGTTTCCTTCTCAGTAGTTCCAGGGCCTCCTTCTGATATTCTGGCGCAACAACGGCATCGTAATGAGTCTTATCGATTTCCTTGGCGGTAGCTAAATCCATGAGTCGGTTACTGGTAACTACGCCGCCAAAGGAAGCTACAGGGTCGCCAGTTAAGGCTCGTCGATAAGCCTCGGCTAAATCGTCATGGGAGGCAAGTCCGCAGGAATTATTATGCTTCATTATGGCAATGGTGGGAGCGGCAAACTCACTTAGCACGTTTAGAGCCGCATCCAAATCGAGGAGGTTGTTGAAGGAGATTTCGGGTCCGCCAAGCTGTTCCAGGGATGCCAGGCCGTCCTGCTTTTGTCTCACATTTTGTTCAATGTAGAAAGCAGCTTGCTGATGAGGGTTCTCGCCATAGCGGAGGCTACGAGCCTTTTTCAGGGCTATCGTCATCTCTTCGGGGAAGGCTTCTTCACTAAGGTATTGAGCGATGGCTGTATCATAGAGAGCAACATGCTGGAAAGCTTTCTGGGCCAACCGTTTCCTATATTGTGAATCAACATTGCCCTGGTGCAGCTTCTGCAAGATTACATCGTAATCCTCGGGATCAACTATTACCAGGACAGAGGGGAAATTCTTGGCTGCCGAGCGAATCATGCTTGGCCCGCCGATGTCGATGTTCTCCAGCGCCTCGTCCAAGGAGACTCCCGCCTTGGTCACCGTCTGCACAAAGGGATAGAGGTTAATAACCACCATGTCAATGGGTTCAATGCTGTTCCGGGTTAGCTCGGATAGATGCTGGGGAAGGTCGCGCCGGGCTAAGATCCCGCCGTGCACTGCCGGATGCAGAGTCTTGACCCGGCCATCGAGGATCTCAGGAAAGCCGGTAAGCTCTGAGATGCTACGCGCTTCTACTCCAGCAGCCTCTAACGATCGCTTGGTCCCGCCGGTACTCAAAATCTCGATGCCCAGTTCTTTCAGACCTCGGGCAAAATCGACTACGCCTGACTTGTCCGAAACACTTATTATGGTGCGCACTGAGCCTCCTTTAAGTCGACCCCAAGAAGCGTCCGGCTTTTTGGGGGGACCCGCCTAGACTTGATTGTGGATGAGCGGGGTGTTCAATTCATTGTTACTCTGTCCCCATCCACTGCCCTGATTATCTCGCCGATAGCTTTAGCCTGGGGCAAGATACTTACAATCTTGGCTACCTCCTGAGAGGAACACACAATGGTCATGCCTATCCCCATGTTGAACACCTGATACATTTCTGCCTCTCTGATATCGCCGCGTTTTTCGATAAGCGTGAAAATGGCCGGGATATCCCAGGAGCCCTTATGGAGACGAGCGGCAAGCCCTCGAGGGAGGATGCGGGGGATATTGCCGACAAAGCCGCCACCGGTGATATGAGCCACTCCTTTGATCAGCGGCAAGGCTGGCTTCAGTTGCGGATAGTAGCAGCGGTGGGCCTCGAGCAGCTCTTCACCGAGGCTTCTTCCCAGCTCAGGATAGACCTTATTCAAGCACGAAGGGTCAGCATCTATGTCAAAGACTCTTCTCACCAATGAATAGCCATTGGTGTGTAAGCCAGATGAAGGCAGGCCGAGGATTACGTCCCCTGGCCCGATGGTTCTGCCGTCGATCACATTCTTCTTCTCCACTACTCCCACTATAAAGCCTACCAGATCATAGTCCGTCTGGGAGTACATGCCGGGCATCTCGGCGGTTTCACCTCCCACTAGCGAGCAGCCGACCTCTCGGCAGGCCTGAACTATGCCCGAAATAACAGCTGATATTTGCTCAGGCCCAAGCTTGGCCATGGCGATATAGTCGAGGAAGAAAAGGGGCTCGGCACCGCAGCAGAGGATATCATTCACGCAGTGGTTAACGATGTCAATGCCCACGGTATCGTTCTTGCCCATGAGTGATGCTATCCGAAGCTTGGTACCCACTCCATCGACCCCGGAGACCAGAATGGGTTCGTCATATCCCCTGAGCTGGAACATACTTCCGAAAAATCCTGCGTTGAGGACATCAGGTGTGAACGTCGTTTGAGCCTGCCGCGCAACAGTTGCCTTTACTCTATCAGCACGATGAATGTCCACACCAGCGAGAGCATAGGCGTTGCTGCCAGTCCCGGTCTCGTGGGGATCAGCCGCTCTAGAAGCGGATCTCACTGAGGTCCTCCTGAGGAAGTGCCTCTAAAGCCAGCTTATCCATTTCTATTTGGACCGGGATGGGGTATGCTCCAGTAAAACAAGCAAGGCAGAAAATATCTCTGGGCAGGTCCACAGCTCGAATCAGGCCCTCGAGGCTGAGGTATCCCAGCGAGTCGGCACCGAGGTGCTGCCTGATCTCCGGAATGGTCTTCCTTGCGGCGATGAGCTCCCATTTGCTGGCCATATCTACTCCGAAGAAGCAAGGGTGGCGGATGGGTGGCGCGCAAATGCGCAGATGGACCTCAGCGGCACCTGCCTTCTTGAGCAGGCTAACTACACGGGGAGTAGTGGTACCACGAACAATGCTGTCATCGACTACTACCAACCTCTTGCCAGCAATTATGTCGGAGAGGGGGTTGAATTTTAGCTGGACGCCAAGCTCGCGCATCCTTTGGTCAGGCTCAATAAAGGTACGTCCTACGTAGCGGTTTTTTACCAGGCCTTCGCAATATGGGATACCTGAGCCGTTGGAATAGCCAATGCCGGCGGCAGTAGCTGAATCAGGAACACCCATGACCAAGTCGGCATCAACAGGGTATTCTTCAGCCAGTATTCTACCCATGGCTTCCCTTGCAGAGTAGAGCAGCTTGCCCTGGATGATGCTGTCCGGACGGGCGAAATAGATGTACTCAAAGATGCATAGGGCCTTTCTGCCCTCTGTCTCGTTAAGACCTTTCATCCCATGGCTATCGATGACTACAATCTCCCCCGGTTCGATCTCCCTTATGAATTGGGCACCTATATGGTCTAAGGCGCAGCTTTCCGAGGCGATGCTCCATCCGTTGTCAATAGCTCCTAGACAGAGAGGACGAACACCGAAGGGGTCACGCACTGCAATCAGCTCATCTTCAGTTAAGATTGCCAGGGAATAGGCTCCCTGGAGGCGATGCATGGCATGTTCTATTCTCTTCTGCCAGTTCGGGCCGGGGGAGGCCAAAATCAGATTGGCAATGACTTCAGAATCGCTGCCAGTGCGAAAGTGATAGCCACGCTCCTGGAGCTCATCGCGGAGCGGTCTGGCGTTGATGATATTGCCATTATGTGCCAGGGCAATGGTCACGCCACCCGATTTGGCAATAATAGGTTGTGCATTCAAAGGTCGGCTTGAGCCCGTAGTGGAGTAACGGTTATGCCCGATGGCGATGTGCCCTTTGAGCGAAGCGAGGTCAGTTTCCGTGAATGCCTGGGAAACCAATCCCATGTTGGTATGTAGTCTAATTCCGTGGCCATCCGCGGCAGCGATGCCAGCGCTTTCTTGACCACGATGTTGTAGTGCAAAGAGGGCAAAGAACGTCGTCTGCGCTACATTTATCCCTGAGGCATAAACTCCGAAAACGCCGCAGCTTTCGTGCATCAGAAGTTGCCTTTACAGGGCGATTATAGAGTATCCCTGCCTTTTGGTCAATTTCTATACAAGATTTTTGTGTCGTGATATGATATACGCCATTGCTAAGCTAGGGAGCCTATAACAGTGGATAAAGAAAAAAAGGGGCAAATCATAAACCAATTTAGACTGAAGGAAAATGACAGCGGGTCGGTCGAGGTTCAGGTTGCTGTGCTTACGGAGAGGATAAATCAGTTAACAGAACATCTTAAGCTGTATCCCCAGGATCGCCACTCCCGGCATGCGCTGCATGGGGTGATAGGGAGGCGGAGGCGCTTCTTGCGTTACTTGAACAGGACGGCACCGGAACGCCATCATTCTCTTATCGCCAGATTGGGTTTGAGAGAATAACATGTCTGATATTCTCGAGTGTCTGGTGGCCGGTAGAGCACTTCGCATTGAGGTCGGCAAATTCGCTCAGCAAGCCAATGGTGCTGCTGCTGTTCAATATGGAAACACGGTTGTTTTGGTTACTGCCTGTACCAGTTCTGAGCCCCGAGAGGGAATCGATTTTCTGCCTCTCACAGTGGATTATGAGGAAAGGCTGTACGCCGCGGGCAAGATACCGGGCAGCTTCATCAGAAGGGAAGGACGTCCTACGCAGGAAGCAGTCATTACCAGTCGGCTCATCGATCGATCCCTACGCCCTCTGTTTCCCAAGGGATTCAGGCGCGAAATTCAGATTGTGGCGATGGTCCTCTCTGTTGATCAGGAAAATGACCCAGATATCTGCGCCCTAACTGGCGCGTCAGCAGCTTTGACGCTATCGAATATCCCGTTCTTTGGCCCCATATCAGCAATGCATGTTGGCTACATAGATAATACCTTGACTATCAATCCTACCCTGCCCCAAATGGAAGATAGCTTGCTTGACCTGATTGTCGCTAGCAGCAAGGAAAGCGTTGTGATGGTGGAAGCAAGTGCCAAGCAGGTTTCCGAGGATATACTGCTAGGGGCGATCAAGTTGGGGCACGAGGCAAATCAGGCAGTCATTCGGCTCCAAGAAGAGCTACGGCGCATTCATGGCAAGCCGAAGGAGGAAGTGGAAGGCAAGGAACTTGCTCCCGAGCTTTCGTCTCAAATCGCCTCCATACTCAGCGACAAATTGGGCCAGGCTCTGCAGGAACCGCAGAAAGCACAGAGACAGCAGGCTCTGATGTCTCTCAGAAAAGAAGCGGCAGAGACACTCGCTGGTTCCTTTTCTGAAGAAGAGATCAGTTCAGCCTTTGAAAGCCAGCTTAGACTTGCCGTCAGGGAGACGATATTGGAGACAGGGCGACACTTAGATGGCCGTGAAGCTGACGAAGTTCGTCCCATTAGCTGTGAAGTCGGTATCCTTCCCCGTACCCACGGGTCAGGCTTGTTTGTCCGCGGAGAAACGCAGGTGCTCACTGTTGCGACTTTGGGATCCATGAAACGGGAGCAGTTATTGGATGGTTTAGGCCTGGAGGAAACCAAACGCTTCATGCACCACTATAATTTTCCTCCCTTTTCCGCCGGAGAAGTGAAACGAATAGGGACGACAGGGAGGCGCGAGATCGGGCACGGCGCTCTGGTGGAACGGGCTATTGCACCAGTACTGCCGTCGGAGGAAGACTTCCCTTACACCATACGCTTGGTTTCTGAAGTGCTTAGTTCTCAGGGAAGCACATCTATGGCTAGCGCTTGTGCCTCGACCCTGTCCCTGATGGATGCCGGTGTACCTATCAAGGCGCCTGTGGCCGGGATAGCCATGGGCCTGGTCACGGGCTGCGATGGGAAGCATGTTGTTTTCACTGACATTGTGGGTATGGAAGATGCCTACGGGGACATGGATTTCAAAGTTGCTGGCACAGACCGAGGACTCACAGCTCTGCAACTTGACATCAAGCTGCAAGGGATGGATTATGCCATCTTGGCGGCAGCCCTAAACCAGGCACGTGCCGCAAGGTTAGAAATACTGGCGAAAATGAGCTCGACTATTAGTGCCAGTCGCTCTGAACTTAGCCCTTATGCTCCCAGGATGTATGAAATGACAATCGATCCTGGTAAGATCGGAAGCGTCATCGGCCCTGGGGGCAGGGTCATACGGTCCATCATAGATGAAACGAAAACGACGATAGATGTGAAGAGCGACGGCACGGTTATGGTTGGCTCTGCTAGCGAAGAAGCAGCCAAGAAAGCAATCAAGATAATAGAGGATCTAACCCGAGATGTGGAGCAGGGAGAGGTTTACACCGGAAAGGTGACCCGGCTGTTCAATTTCGGTGCCATGGCAGAAATCCTTCCGGGAAAGGAGGGACTTATTCATATCAGCGAGCTTGCTGATTACCATGTAGCGCAAGTCGAAGATGTAGTCAAAGCGGGTGACGAGGTCATGGTCAAAGTGATTGGCATCGACAGCTCCGGCAGGATAAATCTATCGCGCAAAGCAGTGCTTGAAGGGGTTTCTCGTCTCCCTGGTGCCAAGGTTAGGGATTCCTCTGCCCCCAAACACCCTCGGCAGCGATTTGCCTACCCACCCGGTAGGGATGAACGGCGCGGCGATCGTAGCAAATAGCTTGTTTTGCTGGTGGGAGGTATCACATGGAACCCATAAGAGTAGTTATCAATGGTGCCTTGGGCAGGATGGGGCAGGAGATAACTGCAGCTGTAGTTCGTGAGCCCGGATTAAGGGCGGTGGGTGCTGTGGAAAAGGAAGTAACTCAGCAATATCTTGCTTTGGATGAGACTCTCGAGTTGGTACCCTTTTCTTCCGACTTAGCCTCGCTGCTAAGGAGCTGCGATCCTGATGTGGTGGTAGATTTCACTAATGCGGAGGTAGCCTTGACGGCCGCTAGGATTGCTATTGCACAAAAGGTTAACATGGTCATAGGCACGACGGGCCTTTCTCGAGAAGACCTGGCAGAAATTGAGCGATTGTGTCAGGCCAGCAAGGTGGGCGCGATAGTGGCACCCGATTTTTCCCTGGGGGCGGCGCTCTTGATACACCTGGCGAGATCTGCCGCCAGGTTCTTCGATCGCGCAGAGATTGTCGAAATGCATGATGATAAGAAAGCTGACGCTCCTTCAGGGACTGCTATAGCTACGGCAAGGGCGATGTCACAAGCGCACGGTAGACCATTTGTTTATCCTGAAGCTACACTTGAAACACTCAGCAATACGAGGGGGGGGCAGATTGACGGCATAGCTATCCACAGCTTGAGGTTGCCCGGCTTTGTGGCCGGGCAAGAAGTGGTGTTTAGCGGAGCGGGTGAGACTCTAAGTGTACGTCACAACGCCATAGGCCGAGAGTGCTACGTGCCCGGTGTCATCCTGGCGATTAAGGAAGTGATAAGACGCAAGGGGCTAACATACGGGTTAGACACCTTGCTAGAGCTGTAGGAGAGGTCATGGAAGGATTCAATGTAGCTATTGTTGGTGCTACCGGGATAGACGGGCAGGAATTCATCAAGGTGCTCGAGGAGCGCAGTTTCCCCGTAGATTCGATTCAATTGCTGGCCGCCGAGCATGCTCCTGGTGTGAAGCTCTTCTTCAATCATCGGAGAGTTGAAGTTAGGGAAGTGAAGCCAGGCGCCTTTCGTGATGTTGATATTGCCTTCTTCTTTGCCGGTGCCGATGCTAGCTCCAGATTATCACCTTTGGCTGTCGAAGCTGGAGCAGTGATTATTGATAATAGTCCTGCCTTCAGGATGGATCCGGCAGTGCCTCTGGTAGTCCCCGAGGTCAATCCCGAGGATATTGAATGGCATAGGGGGATAATTGCCAGCCCGAGTTGTTGCGCAATCCAGATCGCAATTGCGGTTTGTCCGTTACACAGGATCAACCCTGTGAAGCGGATTTTGGTCAGCACCTACGAATCAGTATCAAGTAGTGGCGCTGCTGCCGTGAAAGAACTGACGAATCAATCGCGGTTAGTACTGGAAGGACGCCGTATTTGTCCTCACGTCTATTCTCATCAGATAGCCTTCAATGTACTGCCGGAGACCGAAGTCTTCCTGGACAATGGATATACCAGAGAAGAACAAAAAATCGTGGAGGAAACACGGAAGATACTACATGCTGGCGAGGTGGCTATTTCCGCTACTTGCGTCCGAGTCCCTGTCTATTTCGGGCATAGCGAAGCTGTCAATCTGGAATTCAGTTCGCCCGTTACTCCTGAAGAGGCAAGGAGGATTCTGGCTCAGGCCCCCGGGGTCAGAGTCCTTGATGACCCCAGTGTGAGTTTTTACCCTCAGCCCTGGGCCGCCAGTGGGTCAGACCATGTATTCGTGGGTCGAATCAGAAGAGATGTCTCACATCCCAGCGGGCTTGTTATGTGGATAGTGGCTGACAATCTGCGCAAGGGGTCAGCGCTAAATGCCCTGCAAATCGCTGAGGAGGGCATAGATAGGGGGTGGATAAGCTCCAAGAAGAGCTTAAGCACCTCCAGTGAGTAAACCGGGGCAGCCGCAATCCAGGGGATCTTGGGGCAGGAAGATGAGCTGCCCCGCTTGCTGACAGCTGCGGTTGCATATCCTGAGGTCCGAGACCAGGCTTGCTTCCAGCAGGCAGAGGGAGTGGGGCTGTCTGTGCGCGCGGTGGCGGCAGGATAGATTCACCTATGCCCGGGAACTGCTTGGTGACGATTCTCCGTTGAGGGCTTTGACCGATATTGTCTGCTCGCGACCCGATCCTACGGAAATGAGGCTGACGGGACACGATAGGAGGTCTTCAAGCCGGGACACGTAATTGCGAGCCCCCGCCGGGAGCTTCTCAAAATCCCGAATTCCACTTATTGATTCTTGCCAGCCGTCCAAGTCTTCGTAGATCGGTCGGCATTTTTCCAATATGGTTACGTCACTGGGGAAGGCAGTCAAGACCTCGTCCTCACACCTGTAGGCCGTGCAAATTTTGACTGCTGAGAAATCATCGTAGATGTCGAGGTGAGTCAGAGCTATATCGGTAAGGCCGTTTACCTCGACTCCGAAGCGACCTGCCACGGCATCAAACCAGCCGCACCTTCGTGGCCTCCTTGTGGTAACACCATACTCATCGGCCTTCCTTCGTATGAAGTCACCGATTTGGTTCTTTAGTTCCGTGGGCATGGGTCCGGCGCCGACCCTGGTACTATATGCTTTGAACACCCCCACGACACGATCGATCTCGCGTGGGCCCAGGCCTGCTCCGATACAACTCGCTCCTGCCAAGGGTGACGAGGACGTCACATAAGGATAGGTGCCGAAATCAGGGTCAAGTAAAGCTCCCTGGGCACCCTCCAACAGAACGAATTCTCCTTGTGCCGCCGCTTGGCGAATCATGGAGCTAGTCTCGCGGATATAAGGAGCCAGCTGCTCCCCGTAACGGCAATACTGGTCATAGATTTCTTCTAGCGATAGGGGCGGAACTTCGTATACTTTGGTCAGAATCGCATTTTTGAGCTGAAGAGCTGCACTCAATCGGCTCCGAAATATGTCCTTATCTAACAAGCATCCAGCCCGAATTCCCAAACGAGCTACCTTGTCGGCGAAAACAGGACCAATTCCTCTGTGTGTAGTACCCAATGCCCCTTTGCTACGCGTTTCCTCTTCCAGTGCATCGAGAAGGGTATGATAGGGCATGATCAGGTGAGCGCGGTCACTGATAAAGAGGCTAGCTGTACCGACACCGCGATTGTGTAGATCCTCTATCTCTTTGAGCAGCACTGCTGGGTTGATGGCTACACCATTGCCAATAATGCAGGTTGCCTCAGGGGTGAAAATGCCTGAAGGGACAAGATGTAATTGGAACTCACCGTAAGGATTGATCACAGTGTGCCCGGCGTTATCTCCCCCGGAGAAGCGGACTACAATCCTAGCCTTTTCAGCTAAGAGGTCGACTATCTTGCCTTTGCCTTCGTCACCCCATTGCCCTCCCACAATAGCTACAACAGCCACTTAGTCTCCTCTAATCCTTCCTTGCTTCCAGACGTAGACCAATCTTTGCACAACGGTGATAGACACAAGAACCACCAGAACACATAGGGCGATTAGAATCTGATTTACTAGCAAACCTATCGCCAATACTATAACCCGTTCTGCTCTGGTAAACAAGCCCACCTGGCATTGCCAGCCGAGCCCCTCTGCCCTGGCCCTTACATAGCTGACCAGAAAGGAACCGGTCAGAACGGCGAAAATAAGGACGGGCACGATTTCTGGGCTGGTCCCTTGCCGTATGTACCAGACCAATAGACCGCAGAGTATTGCTGCTTCAGAAATGCGATCGGATACGGAATCGAGAACAGCTCCAAACTTCGTGGTTTGCCCGCTGAAGCGCGCTAAGGCTCCGTCAAGCAAGTCGAACAAGCCTGCAACCAGGACTAGAGTCCCGCCAACGAGAAAGTGACCCGTAGCGATGACGTAGGCTGCAACAATGTTCAGAGCCAGGTTGATCAAGGTAAGAGTATTGGGCGTTATCCCGCTTTTGCTCAGAGTCCGGACTATGGGATCGGTAATACGATGGGCTAAGTTCCGCCGAATATCTGTCAGATTCATCCAGTTACTCCAGCTGGCTCGCTATCCCCCTCTCTCTAAGGAAGTCGACCACTCCCAGCATGTCTTCTTCACCATTCCACTCGCCTACTTCGCAGACCCTTTCTATTCCGGGAGGTAAATATTCAGCTACCATGACCCAATCCATGTCTCCTGTTCCCGGGGCACGATGATCCGAAATGCCCAGGATGTCGTGCAAATGGACACCGATCATTCTATCCTTGAACCGTGAGAGCCATTCTTCATGCAAACTAAACCCAAGCCGTTGCTGCACTTCAGCATGTCCTACGTCATGCCAGTAGCCCACCAAGTTTTCTGACGCTTCGTTAAGCAGTTCTGCCATTTCGTCCATATTTGGTATCTCGTGAAGATTGAATCTGGTCTCAAGTCCCAGCATTATACCCTGTTGCCGACCATATTCGCTAAGCTCTCTAAGACTCTTTCTTGCTGCATCAAGATAAGGAGGAACTCGGGAAATGCGCTGGTAAACTAACTCTTCTGTGGTCTGGGTATATTCTTTCGTGTGAGCATGGTGGTCAGTGTAGAGTTTATACAGTCTATCTTGCAGACTCAGGTCAATCGGCACGTCACCCATATGAAGGACAATGGCCCTAGCACTCAAACTTGATGCAAGGTCTATCGTACGCTGGGCAAAGCTGATAGCCTCCATTCGCTCGCTCTCATCTAAGGAGCTTAGGGACAGGCTGCTTGCTGGGGTTCCTCTGGATGACAATGCCACCGGACAGGGAGAATGAATGCTCGCAATAGGAACTGTAGTCTGGAGAAGCTGAGCAAGCATTCGTGGGGAAACTGAGGCGTTAGCTTCTACGTGGGTAAAGCCAAGTTCTTGCGCCTTGGCGGCAAATGCTGCCATGTGGCCGAATCTGCCCTTGGCCCACATGGTAGAAAGGCCTACTCCGAGCAACTCGCTATCTTTACAAAACGTAGTGAGCTCCGGTAAGTGAGGTGAAATATGGGCCTGCTTTTGAGATGCGCTGTCTGAAGTCAGGCTCTTGGCACAAATGCAGCTTATCCCTCGATTTCAACAGATTCTAGCTCAGGCAGGGAAACGGGACATTCTTCCTCTTGTCCTGCGATAAATGCTTCAGTTCTTACACGGGCTTCCTCATCAGAATACTGAATAGGTGGAGATTTCATAAAATACGCTGAGGGCCCGACGATGGTGCCGCTTAAGCCACGGTCCAGGGCTAGTTTACAGCATCTTATGGCATCGATGACTACCCCGGCCGAGTTAGGACTATCCCAAACCTCCATTTTTAGCTCTATATTCAGAGGGACATCGCCGAAGGTGCGACCTTCCATCTTCAGATAGCAGAACTTGCGGTCGGCCAGCCAGGGCACGTAGTCACTGGGACCAACATGGATGTTATCAGGATCGAGAGCATAGTCTAGTTGTGAGGTGACGGCATCGGTCTTGGAGATCTTCTTAGATTCCAGACGCTCTCGTTCTAGCATATTGTAGAAATCCGTATTGCCACCGAAGTTCAGTTGGTAGGTTCGCTCTAGCTTGACGCCGCGGTCGCGGAAAAGCTTGGTTAGCAGTCGGTGCGTAATGGTGGCGCCAACCTGAGACTTAATATCGTCGCCAATGAGGGGAAGTCTGCGCTCAGCGAACCGATTTTGCCAATAAGCTTCGCGAGCAATAAAAACAGGTATGCAGTTGATGAAGCCGCAGCCGGCAGTCAGCACCTGCTCGACATACCATTTAGTTGCCTCCTCGCTTCCCACGGGTAGATAGCTAATCACCACATCAGCTTCGGTCTTCTTGAGGATGTCCACAATATTGGCAGTGGGGCCTGGCGCCTTGGTGATGATTTGAGACAGATACTTGCCCAGTCCGTCGTGAGTCATACCCCGCTCAACTTGGACGCCTGTCTTGGGCACGTCACAGAGCTTGATCGTGTTGTTTGGTTTGGCGAAAATGGCCTTAGCCAAGTCACAGCCTACCTTGTTTTTGTCAACATCAAAGGCAGCCACGAAGTTGATATCAGCTATATGATAGCCTCCCAGGTTGACATGCATTAGACCGGGGACAAATGCATCTTCCTTAGCATCCTTGTAGTAGTGAACTCCTTGCACTAAAGAGGAGGCACAATTGCCGACGCCTATGACGGCTACGTTTATTGTTCCCATTCTCACCTCCGTTTCAATGGTCTTAATGTCAATACCTTCAAGGCAACCCAAGCAAAGACTGGCATAGCTATTCAGTGGTGGTTAGTTCCCCGATCAACCTGAGTAACCTCGCTCCTCGCTCAATGGAATCATCGTAGTGAAAGCTGAGTTGCGGTGTATGTCTCGATTTCAAGCGTAAGGCGAGTTCCTTGCGCAAGAACCCTGATGCATTGCTTAAGCCCGCCAGCATATCTTCTCTGTTTATTTCGCTGCCTAGGGTGCTAACAAACACCTTGGCATGCCTAAGATCGGGTGAAAGGGAGACTTCTGTCACTGAGATCAGCCTGCTCAGTCTGGGATCATTGACGTGATGCTCAAGCAGCTCACTGATCTCTCGCTGAATAAGTCTGCTTGTTTGTTCACTTCGCCTGCTCATTCCAATCTCTCATCGGGGACTTACAGTCAACCTATTCTCTCGGTTCGATAGAATTCAATGATATCGTCGATCTGAAAATCGACAGTTCCCTCTATACCGAGGCCACCTTCGAGGCCAGCGGAGACTTCGCCGACATCCTCCTTGAAACGCTTTAAGCTGGAGACTCGAGATTCACAGATAAGTTTGTCCTGGCGCAGTATTTTGACCTGGGCATCTCTCCATGCTTTTCCCTCCATGACATATACTCCGGCTACTTTTCCGAGCTTGCTGCTGGAGAAGACAGCCCTCACTTGAGCGCGCCCGCCAAGCACCTCGCCATAAACCGGCTCAAGCATCCCTTTCAA
The DNA here is from genome assembly GCA_004375885.1 of Dehalococcoidia bacterium. Lineage (GTDB taxonomy): Bacteria > Chloroflexota > Dehalococcoidia > GIF9 > AB-539-J10 > RBG-13-51-36. The sequence goes on along the minus strand of SOJG01000050.1, from coordinate 11,295 downwards.
CGTCCTGTCCACGTCTTCGATCAGCTTGTAGATTACGCTGTAATGCTGGATGCCCACCGCCTCCGCGTTGGCGAGCTGTATTGCCCCAGGTGAGGCAGGAGTGTTGAAACCGATGATAATGCCTTTCGAAGCTGAGGCCAAAAGCACATCACTCTCGGTGATGCTCCCGCTAGCAGCGTGGACGATTCTAGCTTTTGCCATCTCTGTGCCCGATCTCTCCACCGAGGTCTTTATGGGTTCAATGCTGCCTTCGACATCTGTCTTCAAAACTATGTTGAGTTCCTTGACTTGCCCGTCACTTATCTGGCTGGAAAGAGCGCTTAGACTCAGAGTGTGACGTGGCCCGGCATATTGCTGTTTCTCTACGATGCTCCGTGCTTCATGTTCATCGCGAAGCACGATAAAAACGTCTCCCGATTTTGCCACCCCGTTTAACCCCAGCACTTCCGCTGGCACGGAGGGTTCAGCTTTGCGGACCTGCTTTCCTGTATGATCAAACATGGCCTTTATCTTCCCCCAAGCGCTGCCCGCTACCACGACATCGCCCGGCTTAAGGGTACCCTTCTGAACGAGAAACGTAGCTAAAGGACCTTTCGTTTTGTCCAGCTTAGCTTCGATGATTACTCCCTCTGCCGCGCTGTCAGGATCGGCTTTCAGCTCCAATATGTCAGCAACCAGGAACAGGTTCTCAAGTAGATCTGATATTCCCTGTTCTTGCTTGGCTGATATGGGTATACACACAGTGTCGCCACCCCACTCCTCAACAACCAGGCCCAAATCCGCAAGCTGCTGTTTTACTCGGTCGAGATTGGTGTCGGGCCTATCAATCTTGTTGATCGCAACTACTATGGGCACGTTGGCAGCCTTAGCGTGGTTCACGGCTTCCACAGTCTGGGGCATAACGCCGTCGTCAGCGGCAACCACCAGAATTACAATATCAGTGGCTTGCGCCCCTCGGGCTCTCATGGCAGTGAAAGCCTCGTGCCCCGGCGTATCTAGAAAGGTGATTTGGCGCCCCTCCACCAAAGCCTGGTAGGCACCAATATGCTGGGTAATCGCTCCCACCTCGTGAGCAGTAACGTTGGTTTTCCTGATGACATCAAGGAGGGTGGTCTTGCCATGATCAACATGTCCCATGACGGTAACCACTGGGGGGCGAGCTGATAGTTTCCCCTTTCCTCTTTCCTTTCGGGAAGGCAAGACCCTGCGCTGTTCTGCGGCTGTAGCCTCGTAGCCAAAGGCCGTAGCTATTGTGCTTGCAGTGTCAAAGTCGAGGGTCTGGTTAATATTGACCATGATGCCTCCGCGCATGAGCTGCTTGATTATCTTGACAGGCTCTACCTTCAATACGTCGGCTAGCTGCCTCACAGTTATCGAAGGTGGAAGCTCAACCCGCGGCAGCTCTTCCTTTAATCCGGATTTGGTGTCGTCCAAACTTGGCTTTCCTCCAGTAAGTTGTAACCGTACCCACATAGCATTTGTCGATTGTGATCACTAAGCTTTGTGCGCAAGGCATGGTCCAAGCGATTCTTCTTGAGCACCGATTCCCAGCAAACCTTATTAGGGCACAAATAGGCACCCCGGCCTGGCTTCTTCCCGGACATATCTACCTGGACAACTCCGTTCTCAGCACATACTAAGCGAATCAAGGCCTTCTTTTCCCTGATCTGTCGACAAGCTATGCAAGTCCGCTGGGGTAGATGCTTATTCTTCACATCTCATCATCCACGATACGGTCCTCAATGTGGTCCTCTTCCTTTCGACGCTTTGTCACCTTTCCCCCTCTTCTTTTCTTAACGCCGCTCTTGGCCTTGTCTGTCGTTCCCGCTGTTAACGCCGCTAGCAGCATGTCTTCGGCAAAGCGAATCTGTTTTTCCTCAGGCTTCTCAGGCGGAGCTTCTGGAATGGGGGGGAACTCAATCGGCTCCTCTGCTTCAATATCCTCAGCTAGCGCTGGTTCAAGCGGCTGGCTTTCTATAACTGCGGGGGAAATGGCCTCCGCTGATACTTCCGGCCCCTGTATAGCCACCCTCTCCGCCTCAATCGCAGAGATGCTCTTGATATCGATTCGCCAACCTGTGAGTTTCGCCGCTAGTCTAGCGTTCTGCCCTTCTTTGCCTATGGCCAGTGACAGCTGCTTATCAGGGACAATCACGGTAGCTGTGTTTGTTTCCTCACTGATGTTGATGCTTGCTACTTGGGCTGGGCTAAGGGCGTTAGAGATAAACACCCCGGGGTCGCCATGCCACTGAATTACATCCATCTTTTCGCCGTTCAGTTCCTTGATGATACTCTGGAGCCTTATGCCCCGAGGGCCGAGACAGCAACCCACGGGGTCGACGTTCTCTTGAGTAGCTGTTACTGCCACTTTTGTTCTGTGGCCGGCCTCGCGAGCTATAGCTTTCAACTCCACAATCCCGTTGTGAACTTCGGGGATTTCTAGCTCAAAGAGGCGACGTATCAAGTTGGGGTGGGAGCGCGAAACTATTATTTGAGGCTCCTTGCCTCCCTGGGCGACGTCAAGAAGATAGAACTTGAGTCGCTGCCCTCTATAATAATGTTCTCTAGGAACCTGTTCATTCAAAGGAAGCATCGCCTCTGTTCTATTGAGCCTGACGTAAACTCGCTTGGGTTCGATGAATTGGACTATTCCGCTGACAACCTTTCCTTCCCTGTCGGTGAGTTCCTCATAGATAATGCGATGTTCCGCTTCTCGCAACCGCTGCAGGACGACCTGTTTTGCTGCTTGAACAGCGATACGACCGATATTCCTCGGTGTGCATTCTATGCTTGCGACATCGCCAACTTGTGCTCCAGTCCGCAATGCTCGAGCATCTTCGAGGGAGATCTCACGATCTGGATTGGCAACCGACTCAACCACCGTCTTTTGAACATAGAAGCTGATCTCGCCGACGTTAGGGTCAATCTTGACCACCACATCTTGTTCCAGAGCTGATGTCTCTCTTTTGTAAGCCGAGACCAGTGCTGATTCCAAGGCAGCCAAGACCACTTCTTTAGGCAAGTTCCTCTCAGCCGAAAGCTGAGTGATCGCAGCCCTAAGCTCTGTCTTCATCCTTCCGTTCCTGTTTAGCTTCTTGCATCTAATAAAAAGGTGGGTACTCCCCACCTTCACCCTGTGTCTCTTTGTGTTGTAATCTAGCATATTTGGGCGAGAAATGCAAAAGCTGCTTGAATGGCTTATAATGGGCAACTAGTCAGCTAGGGAGCAGGCATGTTAGCTCTGGAAGGCGTGAGGATTCTGGATTTATCGAGACTGATTCCCGGTACATTCTGCACCATGCTCCTGGGAGACCTGGGAGCTGAAGTTGTCAAGATTGAGGCGCCAGGGGTATCTGAATTCATGGGTTCATCGGGACCGCTTGGAGAGGAAAAGAGCCGGAAGATAGCAGCCTACTACGCTCCTAATCGCAATAAGAAGAGCGTCGTGATTAACCTGAAGTCCCAGGCGGGACAAGAGATATTTTACGGCCTTTCTCAACGGGCGGACGTCATTGTTGAGGGTTTTCGACCCGGAGTAGCCGAGCGCTTGGGCATAGACTACGAGACGATAAAGAAGCTTAATCGCAAGATCATCTACTGCTCGCTCAGCGGTTATGGTCAGGACGGGCCTTACCGCGCTTTTCCAGGGCATGATATCAACTATATAGCTATGGCTGGTATTCTAGGCTTGATTGGGCACGACGAAGGACCTCCAGTTATCCCCTTGAATCTGGTTGCCGACTTCGCGGGAGCAGCCCTCTATGCAGCATTGGGTATTGCAGTAGCTTTGGTGGCCAGGAATAGAACCGGCAGAGGGCAATATGTGGATGTGGCCTACATGGACGGAGCAGTATCACTTATGACCTGGTTCACTTGCGGCTACTTCTTTGACGGGTCAGTGCTGCGAAGGGGGCAATCGTGGCTTCATGGTGCCTACCCATATTATGGAGTGTACGAAACCAAGGACGGTAAGCATATTACCATTGGCTGCCTTGAGCCACATTTTTGGGAGAACTTGTGCCGCCTTCTAGGAAAGGAGGAGTACATCTCATATCACTTCGCACCTGAGCACACCTTTCAGAAGCCGGAAGATGAGAAATGGGATGAAATCCGTTCTTTCTTGAGGCAGGTTTTCCTGACCAGAACAAGAGACGAATGGTTTGATTTACTGATTCGTAATGACGTGCCTGCTGGCAAGATCCATACACCCGATGAGGTTTTCACTGATCCACAGGTACTTCATCGCCAGATGGTCATCGAAGTAGAAGATCCCATATTGGGCAAGGTCAAGCAGGTTGGCGTAGCTCCTAAGCTGTCCAGCACACCGGGCAAGGTGCGGAGCTTGTCTCCACTGCCGGGAGAACACACCAATGAAATACTGCGAGAACTAGGTTATGAGTGGGAGGAGATTCAGGACTTGCGAGAAGAAGGTGCGATCTATTAGAGGAGTTAGATCATGACAGACGAATGTATTTTTTGCCGAATTGTTGCTGGTGAGGCTCCCGGCGACATAGTCTATCAAGATGAACGTTTCTTGGCCTTCAGCGACATCTCGCCTCAGGCACCGACACACCTGCTCGTCATACCCAAGATTCACATTACGTCTTTTGCTGAGCTTACCGAGGGGCAGCAAGAGCTTGCCGGGCGCCTCATGATGATAGCTAAGAATCTGGCTGAAAAGTGTGGCTTAGCCAAGAGTGGTTATCGCTTGGTGATAAATTGTGGCTCCGAGGGAGGGCAAGTAGTGCCGCATCTTCATCTTCACCTCATTGGGGGCAGAAAGCTCGGGGGCAAGCTTGGCTGAAGACTACAAGGAGCTCAACTTGGCTGTCAATTCATCCAGAGCTTCATCCGGGGTCGATGCTCCAGCAGCAATGCCGATGTGGTGTTTGCCGGCGAGCCAGGAATTGTCGACCTCGTCTGCTCTTTCTACCAGGTGAGTCTCCACTAAAGGGGAGCACATTTCAACGAGGTGCCTGACATTGGCACTGTTGCGTCCGCCGATCACTATCATGAGCTGACTCCTGCGAGCGACCGCCACTGCAGCTTCTTGCTGCTGCTGTGTCACTTGACATAAAGTGTTGACCAGCCGTATTTCCTCAGTCTTGGGTCCAAGCGTACTCATAAGTTGTCGGGCAAATCTGATGAAGGCAGATCGGGTCTGGGTCGTCTGAGAAATAACGCCCAGGCGCGGTGCCGATTTCTTGGAACCACACAACTCCTTGGCGTCAAGGGCAGCTATGCCTTTGTCGCCCGTCCAGCCTATCAGTCCTTTGACCTCAGAGTGTTCTGCTTCTCCAAATATGATGACGTCAAAACCAGCTTCGGCCAATTCCTTGGCGCAGTTCTGGGCTTTGCCCACTATCGGACAAGTCGTATCAATGATACCGATATGACGGGCTCTGATCTCAGATAGCACCGCTGGGCTTGTGCCATGAGTGGTGATTGCTAGAATTCTGCCTTGCGTCTGGTCGAGGTGATTCACCGGCTTTACTCCTAGATTGGCCAATGCTTCCACTAGCAGACGATTGTGTGCTAGCGGTCCCAGTGTCTCAATTTCTCCATATCTGTTGGCTGCCTCTTTCAGCAGCCTAATGGCCCGTCTGACCCCGAAACACAGGCCCAGCTTTCTAGCTTTCTCGATCTTCATGTTTCGCATAAGCGCCTTGATATTCGGGCGGCAAAAGAGCGGCGATTTCGTACATCAACTGTGTGGTCAATAGCTGCATTTGCGATTTACTCAACCTGCCATCGGTTGGGGGAAGCTTAAACGGCTTGCCAATGGTGATGACTATGCGAGGACGCTTCCATAGCCAGCTTATGCCCTTCAGCTTATCTGTGCCGATGATGCCGATAGGAAGAAGAGCGACATTTGCTTTCAAGGCTATGACTGCCGAGCCGGGCTTGCCTTTTTTGAGTTCGCCATCGTAGCTTCTGCTGCCCTCCGGGAACATTCCCAGGGTGCAGCCTTCTTCCAATGCGTTTCTGGCGCTCTTAAGCATCTTCTGTTTCTCTCTGATCTGTCCTCCACGCTGTATGGGGAAAGAACCCGCCCAGCGAAGCCAGAATCTCAAAAAGGGAGAGCGAAACAGTTCCTCTTTGGCAATGAAAGTAATCCATCGCGGGAAGCTAAACTGGAGGAAAATGGGGTCGAGGACATGAAGATGATTGGCGGCTACAATGAGCGGACCAGTTAATGGTATGTTTTCTCTGCCTTCGGTTTTCCAGGAGAAAAGGATATTGAGCAGCGGTCTACATGTCGTCAGGATAAACTTCTGAGAGAAGGTCATAGTCTTACCGCCAAAGCATATATCTTATCCACAATTTGCGTAAGGGTACGGCCTTCTGTATTGACAATTATGGCATCCTCAGCCGGTTTAAGCGGCGAGACGGCTCTGTTGATATCCATCCCGTCTCGCTTCTTTAGATCAGCGAGGACGGTTTCCAAGCTCGCATTTTCTCCTCGCCCTGATAGCTCCTTGTAGCGGCGCTTGGCTCTCTCTTCCGGCGAGGCCGTGAGAAAAATCTTCAATTCTGCCCACGGTAGCACTACCGTGCCAATGTCCCTACCTGCCATTACTACTTTGCCTCGCTGGGCTAACCTACGCTGCTCCAATATCAGTGCTTGGCGTACCCCTGCTATCTTGGATGCCAGGGAAACCAGTTCTTCTATTTCAGGTCGAAACAGCCTGGAGGAGACATCTTCATCATCAACGATGGGCGAGAGACAGCAATCCTGTGAAGTGACGAAATCGAATCTAGTAGTATTGGCCAACTGACACAGCTCTTGCTCATCCTCTATGGGGATACCTGACTCGAGAACCTTCCAGGTAAACGCGCGGTACATCGTCCCCGTATCGAAGAAAACATAGCCCAATCTTCTTGCGAGCAGCGCCCCTACGCTGCTCTTGCCGACTGCCACAGGACCGTCTAGAGCAACAAGCTGTGGTTTCAAATCTCTCTCCATAATATCATTCTAAGCCAGGCTGTCAAACCTCTAGGCCTGAGTTTGACGTCACTCTCCAATCAAGCTATGCATAGTTAGAGCTTGACCATTACCCATTCTTTGGCCGCAGAAGGCTTAGGAAGGGTCAGCAGCGCTGGGAACATGATGGAGGCAATTATACTAGAAAATCCGTCAAACAGGAGCACCATAGACGAGCTAGTCTCGGCGGTAGCCCCGTGAGCTCGAGGATTTGCCTTAATCCCGATTTCAGTTTAAAATGGCTCCCTTGGCAGGCAAACTGATTTGCGAGGAGGAATGCACATGGGCACAGTTGCCGAACGGTTGAGGGAATTTGTGGAGAGGGAAAGGACACAGAGAGCCTTAGGAGGTGCGGAGCGGGTGGAAAAGCAGCATAAATCCAGGAAACTAACTGCTCGTGAACGGCTTGACCTGCTCTTCGATGCCGGCAGCTTTCATGAGCTTGACTTGTTTGTTCAGCACCGAGCTACGTTTTTTGGCATGAACAAGGTCTCCGTCCCCGCAGAAGGGGTGGTTACGGGATATGGGATGGTGGATGGCCGCCCTGTGTGCGCTTTCTCCCAGGACTTCACTTCCATGGGTGGGACACTGGGTGAAATGCATGCCAGGAAGATATGCAAGGTGATGGATTTAGCCCTGAAGTGTGGCGTTCCCATAGTAGGTTTTAGTGACTCTGGGGGGGCCAGGATTCAGGAAGGTGTCGATGCCCTTTCGGGCTATGGGCAGATATTCTTCCGGAATTCGGCAGCCTCAGGAGTTATTCCTCAACTCTCGGCAATTATGGGGCCTACTGCTGGAGGGGCAGTCTATTCCCCTGCCATGACAGATTGGGTGTTCATGACAAAACGGACAAGCTATATGCACATCACTGGCCCAGTAGTTATCAAGCAGGTTACCGGGGAAGAGATCACTTCCGAAGAACTGGGCGGTGCCATGACCCATGCCACTAAAAGCGGTGTGTGTCATTTCGCCTGCGATAGCGATGCCGAGGCTATTGAACTCATAAGAGGACTTCTGGGTTACCTTCCTTCAAATAACATGGAGGATCCCCCTCCAGTTGAGCCTACTGACGACCCAAACCGTATTGATCCTGCTCTCGACACCATCATACCGGACGAGTCCAGCAAGGTTTATGACATGAGGGATGTTATTCAATCCATTGTGGATAATGGTGAGATACTGGAGCCCCATCGTAATTATGCTCAGAATGCCATTGTTTGCTTTGCCAGGCTTAACGGTAGAGCAGTGGGCATTATCGCGAATCAACCGACGCATCTCGCCGGATGTCTTGATGTCAATGCCTCAGATAAAATCACTAGATTTATCAGGTTTTGCGATGCCTTTAACATCCCCTTGCTCACCATTGCCGATGTCCCTGGTTACTTACCAGGAACAGACCAGGAATGGTCAGGCATAATAAGACATGGCGCCAAGGTCCTTTGGTGTTATTCTGAAGCTACAGTTCCTAAGATCACCTTGATCATTCGTAAGGACTATGGGGGATCATATCTTGCCATGTGTGGGAAAGATCTGGGTGCCGACTATGTTTTGGCTTGGCCTACAGCGGAAATCGCAGTGATGGGCGCTGAAGGAGCCACACCAGTTATATTCCGCAAAGAAATAGAGGCTGCGCCGGACCCTAAGGCAAAAGCGCAAGAAAAGATTCGGCAATATCGGGACCTACTTTATAATCCTTACATTGCCGCCTCGCGGGGATATGTTGACGAAGTCACGCTGCCTCGTGAGAGTCGCCCCAAAATAATCAGTGCCTTAGAGCTTCTCTCTACGAAGCGAGAGACGAGACCTCCAAAGAAGCATGGAAATATTCCTGTGTGAGGAGGTTTAAGCGAAAGAGCGATTGGAAAGCAAACAAGGAACGATAGCTGCCATCACAGCTGCAGTAACTGCCTATATGGAAGAGGAGGGAAGGGCTCTAAGGCCGGCGATTTCCCAGCGAAGGCCGGCGGCGGTCTTAAACTCATGGAGCACTTCCGGGCGTGAGGAGATAATGCGAATGCGAATGCTGTGGCAGAGAAGAATCGTTTCCAGATGATAACATTTGGCTGTTATCCCGAGCCCAAGCTCTGAGCGAAGCGAAGAGGCCGGCAAAGGGTCTGACTTCTCCGCGGAGTTTGCCCTGAGCGGATTAGATTCTTCGCTTCGCTAAGCATGGCAAAGGGCGAAGGGCTCGTAATTGCGGAAAGAAGATAATTTATGAATGAACTAGGAAAAGGTCCTATCTTGGCCAAAGACTTAACTGCTGATAAGGTGAAGACGAGGCCGAAAGCTAGAAATCCGGTCAAAATTTGTGATACTACCTTTCGTGATGGGCATCAATCCACATTGGCTACCAGGATGCGAACTGAAGATATGGAGTGGATGGCATCTGAAATGAATCAATGTGGTTTTTACTCCATGGAAGTCTGGGGTGGGGCAACATTTGACGTGCCCCACCGTTTCTTGGGTGAGGACCCCTGGGACAGGCCTCGCAAATTAAAGAAACTCATGCCTGATACTCCGTTACAGATGCTTTTAAGGGGACAGAATTTAGTCGCTTATCGCAACCATCCTGATGATCTGGTTGATGCTTTTGTGGAACAAGCTGCCGAGGTTGGCATTGATATTTTCCGTGTTTTCGATGCTGTGAATGACGAGCGCAACCATGAGCGTGCGGCCAAAGCAATTAAGAAGGTGGGCAAGCATTACCAAGGAGCCATATGTTATTCACTGACTCAGCCGAGGATGGGTGGGCCAGTCTACAATCTGGAATACTATGTCAAGAAAGCCCTCATTCTCCAAGACATGGGTGCCGATTCTATTTGCATCAAGGATCAGGCTGGGCTTATCTCCCCATATGATGCCTATGAACTAATCAAGGCTCTTAAGGAAAACTTGAAGGTCCCTGTTGCGCTCCACACCCACTACACCAGTGGGCAGGCTTCCATGTCTGTGTTGAAGGCGGTTGAGGCCGGGGTTGACGTTGTTGATACTGCTTTGTCTCCCTTTGCATTGCGTTCCTCACAACCACCTGTCGAGCCTCTGGTGGTTGCACTATACGGCACAGACAGGGATACAGGGCTTGACATTGAACAACTATTTAAGTGTGGACAGATGCTTGAGCAAATCGCCCCTAAATATAGGGACTTTCTCGACACCTCGAGGATGTCGGTTATTGACACCGGTGTGCTGGTGCACCAAATCCCGGGTGGCATGACCACGAACCTGGTGGCGCAACTAAAGCAAGCCAATGCTCTGGACAAGTTGGATGAGGTGCGGGCGGAAACTGCTCGAACCAGGGCAGAGCTTGGCTATCCGCCTTTAGTTACGCCTACAAGCCAGATTGTTGGTGTCCAGGCAGTGCAAAATGTCCTGGTTGGGCGCTATGACATGGTTCCCAAGGAAACTAAGGATTATTGCTGGGGCCTCTATGGACGGTCGCCAGCACCCATAGATAAAGAAATCCAGAAGATGGTGCTCAAGGGCTATGAAAGGGGTGAGGAGCCAATCGAGTGCCGGGCTGCTGATATACTGGAGCCGGAACTGGAAGAAGCTACTAAAGAGTCGCAGGAATTTGCCAAGAATACTCAAGATGTACTTACGTATGCTCTTTATCCCACTACCGGCTCTCGCTTCTTGAAACATAAGTATGGCATAGATAAAACTATTCCCGATGATTGGAAGGCTCCCCGCGCTCCCAGGACCCTTGAGGAGGTGAAGAAGGAGGATGAGCTTATCGCCAAAGCCAAAGCCGGCAAGTTGGTGGAAAAGCCGGAGAAAGTGGTCCCTGAAAAAGGGCCCGGTGTGAGAACATTCAATGTTTTCGTCGAAGATGAGTATTATCAAGTGGATGTGGAGGCCGTGGGAGGTTCTCCAACTATCACTGTTTTGCCACGTGAAAATGCGGTTGCCACTCCTCCCCCGTCTCCAGCTGCAAAAGCAACCCAAAAGGCGGAGGCAAAGGAAGCATCACCTGCTGCAGTTGCTGAAGGAACGAAGGTACTTGCACCTATGCCGGGTATGATTATCCGTTACCTGGTCAATATAGAGGACAAAGTGAAGGCTGGTGATCCGTTGCTTATCTTGGAGGCAATGAAGATGCAAAATACCATTCCTGCCCCCGCTGACGGAGCGGTTAAGGCAATCAACTTCGGGCCTGGGGATTCCGTAAACAAGGATGATATCTTAGCTGTTATTGCCTGAATTTCTCCTCTTGTCAGCCTCGTATCTGAAGGGTCAATATGAAGGAAGCAACAAAGAGGAAGATGCGGCGTTGAGGAAATCAGCCGATGCAGTGCGAGAGCTAGTCAAGG
>SOJG01000026.1 GCA_004375885.1 Dehalococcoidia bacterium | reverse complement strand
AGCAGGGCAAATTTTATACAATGTCGACCCTTTTATCAATATTCTGTGTGTTTCTGCTAAAATAGCCGAAGGTGAATACAATGTCGACGGAAGAGCAACTGGTTACTGTGTACATCGCCAGGCAAATGGAGGCGCAGATAATCAAGGGACGGCTGGAGAGCGAAGGCATATCGGTTCTCCTGAGCTACGAGAGCGCTGGCCTCGTTTACGGCATCACAGTTGATGGCTTAGGTGAGGTGAAAGTAATGGTGCCCAGGCGTCTGGCAGAGGAAGCCAAGGAAATCCTGGGGGTGGCTTGAGGGGATCCGATGCCGTCGAGATTAGAGCGCATAACTGAGCAACGGCTGGCCAGCCTGAGCAGAATCCGGGCTCGCGGCATAGACCCTTATCCCCGTTCCTATCATCCCAGCCACACGGTTCAAGAGGCAATAGCTGCTTTCGAGGAGCAGGGGGAGCGCTGTCAAGACATGTCACTGGCCGGGCGCATTATGGCTAGGCGTTCTATGGGCAGGATGTCCTTTCTTGATATTCGCGATAGCTCGGGGAAGATACAGCTTTCTTTGCGTCATGACCTTCTGGGCCAGGAGAGGTACGGACTGCTTCAGGAGATTGATATTGGCGACTTCATTGGGGCAGAGGGGAAGCTTTTTCGGACAAAAGCCGGGGAGGTGACTCTGGAGGTTGCTGATTTCGCGGTGCTCTGCAAGTCCCTCCGCCCGCTGCCGGAGAAGCGGCACGGGCTAGCCGATGTAGAAAAACGGTATCGGCAGAGATATCTGGACCTTATTTCCAACGAGGCGAGTAGGAACACTTTCGCTTTGCGTAGCAAGATTATCACTGCCATAAGAAGCTTTCTCAACAAGGAGGGGTTTATGGAGGTAGAGACTCCCGTGCTTCAGCCCCATGCTGGCGGAGCGCTGGCACGTCCTTTCGTCACCCATCACCATGCCCTCGATGAAGACCTGTATCTACGGATTGCCATGGAGCTTCACCTCAAGAGACTCGTGGTTGGCGGCTTTGACAAGGTTTACGAGATGGGGCGTGCCTTTCGCAACGAAGGCATTTCCGTTATGCATAATCCGGAGTTCACCATGCTTGAGTGCTATCAAGCTTACAGCGATTACACTGATATGATGAGACTGGTTGAGGAGATGCTCGTTCATGTAGCTCAGGAGGTTCTCGGTAGCACTAAGATTGATCGTGACGGCGCAACCATTGACCTTGGTCTCCCGTGGCAGAAGCTGGACCTCCGTGAAGCAGTTAAGATGTACTGTGGCATTGATTTTGAAGATTATCCAGATGCTGCTTCACTGAGGATGCGGATGGCAGAGCTGGGCATGGAGGTTGAACCGGGCAAAGGAAGGGGTAGGCTAATAGACGACTTGCTGTCCACTTTTGTTGAACCGAACCTTACGCAGCCCACTTTTCTTCTCGATTACCCTGTGGACATGTCACCTCTGGCCAAGAGGAAGCAGGGCGATGACCGGTTCGTCGAGAGATTTGAGGGTTTTGTGGCTGGCATGGAGGTTGCCAATGCCTTCACCGAGCTCAATGACCCTTTGGAACAGAGGGAGAGGTTCCTTCAGCAGCAAAGAGAGCGGGTTGGTGATGAGGAAGCGGAAATCGGTGATGAGGACTTTCTTCAGGCTTTGGAGTACGGCCTGCCGCCTACCGGTGGTCTGGGGATGGGCATCGACCGCCTGGTGATGCTGCTCACGAATCAGCAATCTATCCGGGAAGTGGTGCTCTTCCCCCAGCTAAAGGCAAAGCCCGAGCCCTGAGCAGAGGGAAGCGACACATGCTAGATATCAAGCTTATTCGCGAAAACACGGAACACGTTCGCCAGGGCCTGGAAGCAAGAGGTGCTACCGTTGCTCTCGATTGTATCCTTGAGCTTGATGACAGCTACCGCAGCTTGCTCCGGCAAACCGAGGAACTCCGTGCCCAACACAACGAGACAAGCAAACAGCTGGGCATGAGCAAGGAAAGGCCACCCCGGCTGATTGCACAGATGCGTCAACTGGGAGAAGAGATATCTTCGCTCCAGCAGCAGACCAAGGAAGCTAAGGCCAGGCTTGATTCTCTTCTGCTGGAGTTGCCCAACATCCCCTCCTCCGGCGTGCCTGTAGGGACAAGCGAACGTGATAATGTGGTAGTGCGCACCTGGGGCAAGCCCGGGGAATTGTCCTTTGAGCCCCTGCCTCACTGGGAGTTGGGGGAAAAGCTGGGCATAATAGACTTCCACCAGGGCGTCAAGCTGGCAGGGACCAGGTTCTATGTTCTGAAAGGACTGGGCGCACGTCTTCAACGGGCACTCATCTCATTTATGGTCGACGTACATGCTAGTGAGCATGGCTATAAGGAAGTCTATCTCCCTTCTATGGTAAAGCGAGAATGCATGGTGAGTTCGGGACAGCTGCCTAAGTTTGGCGACAATCTGTACCACGACGAGGAGGATGATTTCTGGTTTATACCGACCGCGGAGGTACCTCTAACCAACCTGCATCGGGATGAGATATTGAGTGCAGATAGCTTGCCCCTCAATTATGTTGCCTATACTCCTTGTTTCCGCCGGGAGAAGATGTCCGCCGGTACCGACACGAGGGGCATTAAGCGGGGGCACCAGTTTGACAAGGTGGAGCTCTACAAGATTACCGTTCCGGCAAGCTCTGACGAAGAGCTGGAGAAACTGGTAGCTGACGCTGAGGACATATGTCGGAAGCTGGTCATACCCTACCGCGTCGTGCAATTATGCACTGGAGACCTCGGCGTTGCCGCCTGCCAGACATACGATATTGAAATGTGGGCTCCTGGCTGTGCTGAGTGGCTCGAGGTTAGTTCTTGCAGTAATTGCAGTGACTTTCAGGCCAGGCGGGC
>SOJG01000011.1 GCA_004375885.1 Dehalococcoidia bacterium | reverse complement strand
TCGGGGGCAAGCAATACAAAGTAGCCCCGAACCAGACAATACAAGTCGAGCGTCTGGATGTCCCTGAAGGGGATACCGTGGAGCTGGACAGGGTATTGCTTATCCGCGAGGATGGAAGTACCGTTGTAGGAAACCCCGTCATCAAAGGGGCGAAGGTCGTGGCTACTTCTCTGGGGGAAGCTAAGGGCGAGAAGGTTATCGTATTTAGGTATAAATCCAAAGTTCGCTACCGAAGCAAAAGAGGACATCGCCAGACTTATAGCAAAATACTGGTAAAGGAAATCATCAAGGGTCAAGGAGAATAGGCATGGCACATAAGAAGGGCGGCGGTAGCACAAGTTATGGGCGAGATAGCCAGGCTAAGCGCCTGGGGGTGAAGAAGTATGGGGGAGAACAAGTTCGCGCTGGAGCTATCCTGGTTCGGCAACGGGGGACCCGTATACTGCCGGGAAACAATGTTGGCCTGGGCAGAGATTATACCCTCTTTGCCTTAGTAGACGGCCATGTTAAGTATGAGCCGGCGACTAGATACAAAAAGAAGGTGAGCATTTGCCAATGAAGGACAAAATCCATCCTAAGTATTATGATGAGGCCACAGTATCCTGCCTGTGTGGCAATACCTTCATCGCAGGTTCAACCAAAGCAGAGACCAGGGTGGAAGTATGCAGTAGATGCCACCCGTTCTATACGGGTGAGCAAAGGATAGTGGACTCCATGGGAAGAGTGGAGCGTTTCAAGAAGCGATACAAGATGAGATGACAGCATGAATCAACTCTGCGCCTCTTCTCACTTACGTGTGTTAGGTTATGGGCTTAGTGACCCGTTGCTTCTTGCTGCGACCGTATGCGAAGCATCGAACGCTCACTCCTGAACTTACCCTTCGAAAGTAGAGATTCATTCCTCGTTCCTACCTTGCGGAGGTAGATTTTATATTTCCAGGCGTTTGTATCATAATACCATCAGCGGTGCTTAATGGTGGCACAAAATTGCAGCCTTCGTTTTAGGCAGACAAGGAGGTCAGGACACTAATGGCAGAGCCTTTTCACTACGGCGGCCAGGCAGTCATTGAGGGAGTGATGATGGTGGGGAGGGAGGGCGTGGCCATATCTGTACGCCAGCCCAACGGGGAATTGAGCACAATTAGGCAGCCCGTAGCCGGTATATATAAGGGGCGGCTCAGATACATGCCTTTGGTAAGGGGAATCATCGTTCTCGTTGAAATGCTGGTCTTGGGCACTCGGGCATTACTTCACTCTGCTCAAATCGCCGCGGAAGAGGAGGGAGGGGAGAGAATACCTACGGCGCTCCTGTGGGGAACCGTAGCGGCAAGCCTTGCTGTGGGGGTAATCCTCTTCCTCATGGTTCCTCTCTTCGCCACCCGCTTCTTTATTGACCCCTACGTCAATTCTGCCTCACTGAGTGTTGTTCTTGAGGGACTTCTCCGTATTGGCATCTTCATCGCTTACATCAGGTTGATAGGTTTGATGCCCGATATTAGGAGAGTCTTTGCTTACCACGGAGCCGAGCACAAGACCGTGAATGCCTATGAAGCAGGCATCCCTTTGGAAGTGGAGTCGGTCAAGAACTATCCTGCTGTCCATGCGCGCTGCGGCACCGCCTTTATATTCATCGTTTTAATCATAGCTATCCTGGTCTTCGGTTCGGTTGATGTCTTGCTTGATGGACCGCCCCTGTGGACACGCATCCTATCCCGCATGCTCCTCATCCCGGTGATTGCGGTGATTAGCTACGAAATCAGGAGATTCGGGGCGGCTCATGCCAGTAACCCTATAGTGCGAGTTCTTCTGGCCCCGGGGTTGCTGCTGCAGAATCTAACCACCAGGGAACCTGACGACACCCAGATTGAGGCTGCTATAGCGGCACTGAATGAGGTCATCGAGGCTGACCAGATTGCTGACTCCGGCTCCAGTACGGAATGACAAGCAGGGAAGGTTGCCGGGTTTGTGCCTGCATCTAGGCTCAGTCGTGGCAGTAAGCGCGTAGCTATCGCGATGCCTGGCGATGGAGCACCTAATGTCGGGCGAAGATGAAGCCATGCCAGATCGTGACGGGCACCGTCAAGCGGAGGACGCGAACCGCATCCTGTGGGACGAGATGGCCCGGGTCCATGTCCGGGCGTACACGGAGGTCCAACTGCTTCGTGACGGTAGGGAAATTCTGGACGAGATCGAACTCCGCGAAATCGGCGACGTGAGCGGCAGGCGACTCCTTCACCTGCAATGCCACATCGGCACAGACACGCTGGCCTGGGCTCGCCACGGGGCCGCCGTCACCGGGGTTGATTTTTCGGCCGAGGCGATCGCCTGCGCCAGACGACTGCGGGACGAGCTGGGACTTGAGGCGAAGTTCATCCAGGCTAACATCTACGACCTGCCGTCGCTACTCTCGGAGAAGTTTGACATCGTGTACTCGTCGCGCGGTGTACTGTGCTGGTTGGGGGATCTCCGTGAGTGGGCAAAGGTCGTCGCCCATTTCTTGGTTCCCGGCGGGATCTTCTACCTCATGGAGTCGCACCCGATCCTGAATGCCTTGGAGGAGCAGTCCCCTGGGCTTCTCTCGTTCGCGCACTCCTATTTCCACCTCGCCGAGCCCATGCGCTGGGAGCCGGGTGGGGCGGACTATGCGGATCCATCCCACCACCTGGAACACCCGTCCTACGAATGGACTTGGACCATGAGTGACGTGTTGACCGCTCTGCTCAAGGCGGGACTGGAGCTTGAGTTGTTGAACGAATACGATCGATTGTTTTTCCGCCTGTTTCCCAGCATGGTGTCCGAGGATGGACGCTGGTACACGCTCAGGCAGTACTCGGACAAGCTGCCGCTCCTCTTCACCCTGCGAGCACATAAGCCGGGCTGACCGTAGAATGGGAGCAATTCCTCTTT
>SOJG01000071.1 GCA_004375885.1 Dehalococcoidia bacterium | reverse complement strand
GCCCCCGTCATTCCATCCCACGAGACCACCAATATGCCCCTCGCCGGTCACGCCGCCGCTGGAATACGAGTTGCTAACAGTGCCCATGTCATTCCATCCCACCAGACCGCCGATATAGTCCTCCCCGGTCACGCTGCCGCTGGCATATGAGTCGCTCACACCGCCCTCATCATTCCATCCCACCAAACCGCCAATGTAGGAACCGCCGGTCACCCTAGCGGCGGAATGGGAATTGCTCACAGCGCCCTCCAATGTATTGCGCCCTACCAGACCACCAGCTTGCTCCTTGCCGGTCACAGTCCCGGCTGAATAGGAGTTCTTCACAATGCCGGCATTAGATGCCACCAGCCCGCCAACAGATATATAGCCAGTCACGGCAGCGATAGAATAGGAGCTGCTCACAGTGCCCGAGTTGGATGCCACCAGCCCGCCGGCACATAAATCGCCAGTCACGGTGGTGGTAGAATAGGAGTTGCTCACACTGCCGTCGTTGAATCCCACCAGGCCGCCAACTTGCTCCTTGCCGGTCGCGCTGCCGCTGGCATAGGAGTTGAGCACAGTATGCGAATTCGTTCCCACCAGACCGCCAACAGATGCGTAGCCAATCGCAGCGCCAACGGAATAGGCGTTGCTCACAGTGCCGGAATTTGATCCCACGAGGCCGCCCACACTCAAACGGCCGGTCACAGCGACGTTCACGATGCCCACCTCGACGACCACCCCTCCCTCATCAACACGCCCGAAGAGCCCTACATTATCTTCACCAGGGCGGCGGATGACCAGGTCGCTTATCTCGTAACCTTGACCGTCGAAATACCCGTTGAATCCCTCAGACACAGTTCCAATCGGCTGCCAACCCCTTCCATCATTAGCTGCCGCACTGGCCACCTCCGTGTAACCCGCAGTAGCCGCATCGAGGCTGTTCATCAAAATGTAATGGTCTCCCAGGTTGTCTCTGACGGCGTGCAAATCATACCAATCCCAGACTCTCGTTGCCGGAGATGCCTGAACAACCGCTGACAACGCCGGTAATGCCAAGCTGAAGATGATGACAAAGCAAATCAGGCTGCATAATAGCTTGTTCTTCTCTCGCATGTGTGTACTCTCCCTTGTCCTTCGCTCACAGTGGCCGTTGCCAGGCCCATCTGCTGTTTTGTCCTTTCAAGGCCCGGTGCACCAGTTCAGGTCCCGCAAGACCTCAGGCCATAGTATACCACCCCGGTGATCGAGCCTCCACTACCAGGCACCACCTTGAGTAGGACCGGCGCAGATGCCATCCTAACGGTCTCACACTGCGACGTCCTTATTCTCCAGGTTTTCGGAGTTGCCCCCAGGAAATCGGGGCGCTTCGCCCGCATTGTCATCGCCAACGTCTGTGAGTCTGGGCATCACGCTCTCTCTGCCACCCCACGTAAATAGCGGACTCCGTTGGGAAGCGCAAGTGAGGAATCTCTCTCCTCCTGGGGAGAGAGGGACGGGCGCAATAAATCGGGCAACTATATTCCTAGACAGCCACCGATTCTGGAAGGAAGAGTTGCTTCTGGTGTGAAAAAGAAGAACAGCTAAGACTGAGCGTCCGTACATACTGAGCTGAACATGATGGAACCTGAGACAACCCTCTGACGCAGACACTTGACCGTCGCCCTGATGATAGCCTTGTAGTACTATGGTACCACACAACTCAAGGAAAGTGTCAACACCTCCTGCTGATTTCCCGGGACTCTCCCACGATTTCACCGGAATTGTAAGGGGGCAACTCCGTAGTTCTTCCTGCGCCTCGCCTTGGGGTTGCCTGGGTTGATTATCCTGATCTGGCAGTCACCGGGCGCAGAGACAGACAGCATTGCCCCTATGATATGCTGGAAAGCTGATAAGCGAGAGGGCAGCTAAGTTCTTCGGAGACGTGTATCTATTACGCCAGCAGTATGGATCAATGTTCTCTCATCCGGGGCTCCAGGTAAGCCACGGAGCCATCTAGCGTGGCTAACTGCATATAGTCATCCTCGGGTACTTCGATACCGTAGTGTTTTCGCAGCTCCATGATGATGTCTAAAAAATCCATCGAGTCTAGTTCCACTTGTTCACGTATCGGGATATCGCCCTTGAGGTTGCTAAGATCTTCATCCGGTATGATCTGTGCTATGATCTCCAGAAGCGTGTCCTTGATTTGTTCCTTGGTCATGTACCCCCCACTTGTCTATCTTAG
Source organism: Dehalococcoidia bacterium (assembly GCA_004375885.1). Lineage (GTDB taxonomy): Bacteria > Chloroflexota > Dehalococcoidia > GIF9 > AB-539-J10 > RBG-13-51-36. Next base: position 7,209 of record SOJG01000071.1, on the reverse strand, counting down.
GAATGCTGCCAGCTTTATTCCTCAAACCTCTTCAGGATAACGACCGAATTGATGCCCAGCATTCCGAAGGAATTATTAAATATATAATCAACCTTGTCAATCCTGATTGGCTCGTTGATAACCAGGTTGTTAAGAGAACACTCAGGGTCCAAGTGGTCCAAGTTGATGGTGGGATGAACAAGGTGGTCCTCAAAAGAAGGCAAGTTTCCGGCCAGTTCTAAGGCGCCAGCGGCTCCCATAGCATGACCAATGAGACTCTTGGTATTGTTCATATACGCATTGGGATATTCGCCAAAGACTTCTCTGATCGCGCGGCACTCCGCAACGTCTCCTTCTATGGTGCCCGTCCCGTGGGTATTGATAATATCGATATCTTCTGGTGATATATTTGCCTTGCTAAGGGCAAGTTTCATGCACTCAACTTGTCTTTCTGCGCTGGGCAAGATGAAGTCAGTCGCATCTGAGTTGATAGCATAGCCCACGACTTCGCCATAAATGTTGGCTCCCCTTTTGAGGGCGTCACTCAGTCTCTCCAGAACAAAAATACAGCCCCCTTCTGCAACAACCACGCCATTCCTGTCTTTGTCAAAGGGACGACATGCCTTCTCAGGGTCTGGATGGGATGCCAGAGCGCCTTCGCTTTTGAAGCCAGCAAAAATGCCGAAGGAGCCGGTGCTCTCCGATATACCTCCACCCAAAGCTAAATCCACTTCGCTCAACAACAGCATCTGTAAGCCGTGTATGAGTCCAATGTTGCCGCCTGCACAGGCAGCCCCGATAGTATAGTGAGGTCCAGTGATTCCCAGATTCAGAGTGACTTCGCCAGCAGGATTATTGGCCACTACTCTTGGATTATGATGATGAGACCAGTATTTTACGTCGTAGTCGAATTGCTTGATTTCGTAGATCTCGCTTTCGGTCTCCACGGTACCATGCTCGGTAATCCCAAGGTAGACACCAATCCTCGACCTATCAAGGCCAGCAAGGTCCAATTTGGCATCGGCGATTGCCTCTTGAGCGCAATAGATAGCAATAGAGCCTGCCCTCGTTCCGCGCCGCACTTCCTTCTTCCCTTGATACTTCAGTGGGTCGAAGTGACATATGCCAGCCAATACTTCACCCATATAGCGGACGTTGAGTTTCTGTATGCCGGATCGGCCAGCAAGTAGGCTGCTTCGAAATTCGGGCAGGTTATTCCCGTTTGGCGCCGCGAGGCCAACCCCGGAAATCACGATTCGCCTTTCCTCAGGCTTCTCTGACACCATAGAGCAAGACTTCCATCAAAAACGTAGGCATAGGAGCAGCCTGGAGTAAGTTGGCTGCATTGCTGCCTAAGGTAGTACTTCCCTAGACAGGGCCATATTCTCTACCATTCCAGACCCTGCATAAGGCACACTATGCCGCTGCCAATCCCCATCATGGCAACCCTATCACCGGGATTCAGGCGACCCTCGTCGATGCCGATAGCCATAGTGATGGGAAGGGAAACCGATCCAATGTTTCCCAAATACTCGACAGTGGAGAAGTTCTTGGCACTATCTAACCCCAGGCTCTTGAACAACAGTCTGCTATGCACGGCGCTAACCTGGTGAGTGAAAAACCTATCTACGTCCGAGTCCTCCCAGCCAAGCTCCTGTTTTGTAGCCTCCCAGGTAAGCGGCGCCAATCCCAGTCCATTCTTGAGTATCCCTCGGTAGTCTGTGTGCATATCTGGGAGTTCATCCAGATCGAAGAAGGAGCCATCGGGCTGTATACGGCAAAGACCATTATGCTGTGAGGCAGCGCGTGTTACCCCTCCAAGGAACTTATGCCCGGCTTGTGACAGGGAGGCGTGGGTTAGCACCGCTGCCACTGCTCCTGACCCCAAAGTCATGGTCGCAAAGGCCAGTTTGAGCTTGTCTCTGCTGATGTCCGGGTCTGTCAATAGTCTGTTGATGGTTGTGTCGATAAGTCGTTTGCTGCTCTCACAGCCAACCACAATGCCTGCTCTTACCTGCCCCAACTCAATCATATTTGCCAGGGTCACCATGCCGTTGATGAAACCGAGGCACGCATTGGAGATGTCGAAAATGGTAGCTGTGTGAGGAAGGCCCAGAGAGTCATGAACCACGGTCGCTGTCGCCGGTTCCAGAAAATCACGGGACACGGACGTATGGAGTAGGCATCCAATATCCTCTCTGCTGACCCCGGACCTGCTAATCGCTTTTTCTGCCGCTTTTACACTGGCCTGACTCGGCGTTACGTCATCATCCCAGAATCGCCGTTCGCGAATTCCTGTCATCATCTCCAGGCGTCCGCGCGGGAGTTTGAGTTTGTCGTAGATCGGGGCCAGTCTTTGTTCCAGGGTCAAAGATGTAACGATATTCTCAGGTAATTCATAGCCAAAAGACTCTACATGGACTCTGTTATATCGCATTCAATACCTGACTCCCTCCTCACCAGCATCGTGAGGCCCTGTGTCGAAAATAGCTATATAACTCTGCAGGCTCACTTGTGCCTGCTTGACACTAGCTTCGGAATATGAAACTTCGTTTTGAGATTCTCCCACCTTGCCGCGGACTCTGGGGGGATTATCTCATCCGGAATGTACTTCCCTACTGCGGCAAGGACAGAACAGACCTTCCTCGAGTTCGCTACTTCATCAGGAACGTACTCATCGGCGGCAGCAATGGCAGTAGAGCGTAATCTACGAGGAGCTAGTTTCTCGACCCCGCGAATTGCCAAAGCAATCAGCCTATTCGGGACACGGTGATCCAGAAAATTCAGGGCGAAGAGCAGCAGCCTGTCTGGAGCATATCTATCTACTACTCTGACAAGAAGAGAGAGTCCCTTCTTGGCAAGTGATCTGTTAATCGCATCGAGCCTGGGCATTCTCTTGTGTGATGCCATCTCCTCTTCCACCAGTGTATCGTAAAGTTATCATATTCTACTGCTATTTGTCAATCGCCATGGTTTACCTCGTCTTCACGATATTGACAAAATGATACGGCTCCACTATTATTAGGAGTAGCCGCTGACCCTTGAGGCAGTGAGCCATAGGACGAGGTAACCAAAGCGTCCGCTTGGATCGGCTCGGACCGAGACGGACAGTAAGAGTTATTGTCATGACCCTCTCGGTTATTCCGAGAGGGTTTTTCGGTTTGCGGTCATGTTGGGCACAATAACGGATGTACCGGGAATTGAGGTCGGGCATTATACCGATAGGCGGGCAGTGACCGGCTGCACGGTGATACTTTGTCGGCCAGGTGCTGTGGCTGGCGTCGATGTCAGCGGCTGCCCATGTTGTAGCCGAAGCCATAGTCAGAGCAATTCACAAGGCGGAGACCTTAGCCGGTGTGCCGGCGGCTAAGGACATAAATAAATGATGAAGACAGGCTTCATTGGGGCTGGAACGACGGGCACTGCCCTGGCCGTGAGGCTTTCTCAAAAGGGATGGCCGGTGGTGGCTGTATCCAGTCGGACCCCATCCTCGGCACAGCGGCTAGCCGACTTGGTGCCGGATTGCAGGGTTTGCCATACAGTTCAGGAACTGGTAGAGACTACTGAGCTGGTCTTCATCACCACTCCTGACGACGTTATAACCCGGGTTTGCCGCGAAGTTCAGTGGCGTCAAGGACAGAGCGTAGTGCATTGCAGTGGCGCTCACTCCGTTGACATTCTGGAACCAGCAAAAGAACTTGGAGCTGGTGTCGGCTCCTTTCACCCGTTGCAGACTTTTGCCGATGTCGACCAGGCCATTGAAAACCTGCCTGGCTCTGCCTTCGCCCTGGAGGCCGAAGAGCCACTGCTGTCAGTACTCAAGGATTTGGCTTCTCTCCTGAACGGCAACTGGGTGCAACTCAGGCCAGGGGACAAGGTGCTTTATCATTTGGCAGCCGTTCTGTCCTGCAATTATTTGGTGACGCTGGTCAAGCTGGCTCTCGACCTGTGGCAGGATTGCGGGGTGTCGTCGAAGGAGGCGACCAGGGCCTTGCTGCCTCTGCTGGGAGGAACGATAAACAATATCGACCGTATTGGCTTACCTGACTGCCTTACCGGTCCCGTTGCCCGCGGGGACCTGGGCACTATAGGGAGACACTTGAGCGCCCTCGAGGCCAGAGATCCCGCTTTGCTTGCTACCTACAGGGAGTTAGGGCTACAGACGATTCCGATTGCTTTGGCTAAAGGCAAGATTGACAGACAGAAGGCAGAGGAGATGAGGGCGCTGCTTAGGCCCCCTGAGTTTTTTGCGCATTGTCATTCTGAGGGAGTCCCGATGAAATCGGGACGACCGAAGAATCTGGCCCGGGGCGAAGTTTGGCAAGTGTCTAACGGCCTCGGAGACTCTTCGCCCCGACAAGTCAGGGACATACAATGACATGCTGCGAAGGGGCACAGGATGACAAATAAGGAGGCAGAGAATGAGAACCATGTTGAAGAGCAAGATCCACCGGGCCCGGGTTACTCAGGTCGATTTAGATTACGAGGGCAGTATCACTATTGACAGGGCCCTCATGGAGGCCAGCGATATCTTGCGTTTCGAAAGGGTGGAGGTGCTGGACATCAACAACGGGGCCAGGTTCAGCACCTATGCTATCGAGGGTCAGCCAGATTCGGGGATCATTGGTATCAATGGTGCCGCTGCCAGGCTGGTGATGAGAGGCGACATAGTGATCATCCTCTCTTATTGTCAGGTTCCTGATGACGAGGCGGTCGGCGTGACCCCAAGCATAATCCGGGTTGATAACCAGAACAGCATCATCGGGTCCTCACCTGCGGTTCCTCTGGCCGGACGGGAAACGTAGACAAAAGACAGAAACGGAAGAATACACAGCCAAACTCGAACATTTCTACATTGTGAAGTTGCCACCTTGATTTTTCACCTCTGACTTCTAACCCCTGGGGAAGGAGGGAGACAATGCCAATCAGTATTACCGAGATAAAGGACATGAAGCGCAGGACTGAGAAGATACCCATGCTCACCGCTTATGACTATGTGACCGCGAAGATGGTTGATGAAGCTGGTGTGCCCTTGATACTGGTTGGGGACAGCCTGGGGATGGTCATGTTGGGCTATGAGTCAACCATCCCGGTGACCATCGAAGATATGATTCATCATACCAAAGCTGTGGTGAGAGGAGCTAAGAGGGCTTTAGTGGTAGGCGACATGCCGTTCATGACCTATCATCTCAGCGTCTCCGATGCTTTATATAATGCTACAAGGTTCATTCAGGCAGGCGGGGCGCAGGCGGTCAAGCTGGAGGGGGGTGAGGTGGTTGCTGACACGGTCAGACGCCTTGTTGACTGTGGCATCCCGGTTATGGGTCACATCGGACTTACTCCACAATCTGTACATCAACTGGGAGGGTTTAAGGTACGTGGTAAGGGAGTGGTGGAAGCCCAGAAGCTCCTCGACGATGCCAGAATTCTGGAGGAAGCTGGTGCTTTTGCCGTCGTTTTGGAATGCACTCCAGCGCCCCTTTCCAGGCTGATTACTGCCAAGCTGACCATCCCTACCATTGGCATCGGCGCCGGACCTGATTGTGATGGTCAGGTGCAGGTGATCAGCGATATTCTGGGCCTCTACACCGACTTCGTGCCCAAGCATGCCAAGCAATATGCCAGGTTGGCTGCAGAAATCAGGCAGGCTGTGGCCGATTACATATCTGAAGTCAAATCCCTTAGTTTCCCCACCGAAGCACAGAGCTATGCCATGGACGAGGGACTCATTGAACAGCTTAAGACTGAAAGCTAGCGGTATGCAGGTGATGGAAACAATCGCCAGCCTTATGTCATTCTGACCCTGAACGAAGTGAAGGGGAAGAATCTCACTCCACTTGAACAACAATGCAGGTAGTAAAGACCATACCCGAGCTTAGGGCATTAAGGCAGAAGCTCAGCGGCACAGTGGGCTTTGTTCCCACTATGGGCTATCTTCACGAAGGGCATCTAGCCTTAGTGAAGCGGGCCAGAACGGAGAATTCCGCGGTCATTGTTAGCATTTATGTCAATCCCGCTCAATTCGGCGCCGGCGAAGACTTCGGCGCTTATCCTCGGGACCTTAATCGGGACCTGGAATTGCTGGAGGGGGAGGGGGTGGATGTCATCTTCGTGCCCTCCGATGGTGAGATGTACCCACCTGGATTCAGTAGCTGGGTGCACGTGGAGAAGGTAACCGAGCGACTTGAGGGAGCATCTCGTCCTGGTCATTTCAGGGGCGTAGCCACCGTAGTGGCCAAGCTATTCAACATGGTGGCGCCAGCAAAGGCTTACTTCGGGCAGAAAGATGCCCAGCAGGTGGTGGTCATCAAGAGAATGGTGGCCGACCTCAATATGGGGATAGAAATGGTGCTTGTGCCTACGCTAAGGGAGAGCGACGGTTTGGCTATAGGCAGCCGCAACATTTGCCTCGGCCCCGAAGAGCGCCGGGCGGCGGCGATTTTGTTTAAGGCTCTTACGTTGGCCCGAAGGCTAGGTCAAGAAGGCGAGAAGGATGTCGATAGGATTCGGCGCCGGATGATCTCGCTCATCGAGCAAGAACCTCTCGCCCGCATTGACTACGTCAGCCTTGCCGATGCTGAGACACTGGCGGAATTGGACCTCATTGACCGCCCGGCATTGGCTTCCCTGGCCGTCTGGATAGGTAAGACGAGATTGATAGATAACATGCCCCTGGAATGAGTGCCTCGGCGTGCCATTGCGGCGCATTTTCCTCTTCATCATACGGAGGCCGACGGAGTCAGGCCTAGTGGCGGAGTTTGCCCCCGTCTTGCCTTGATCGGGGATGAGTCCCCACCCTGCACAGAGATGGGTCCCAAGCCTTGAAGGCGCAGCTGTAAATACTAGTGTCTGAATCTTGGGCAACGTCAGATTATGTAAGTCCAAACGACTGACTGATTTCGAATTTGAGATTTGATAACCAGGAGAAAGAGGACTTACATAGAGGGTGCCCCCGTTCTTGTTTTGGGTTGGTGCTGGAGGGCACCAGGACCGATTGCCTAATGTCCGGCGCCTGCAATTCGGCGCTCATTTGACAGCGAGAGAGAGCCTGTTGTATAATGGAGACACTCCTGAACGGAGAGTAGAGTCGCACGTTAACAATTGAATAGGTTTTGTGTTCTGCCTGGCGTGGGTCAAGGGAGGAAGGGCACAGGGTGGATGCCTTGGCATCAGCGGCCGAAGAAGGGCGTGGCAAGACTGCGAAAAGCCTCAGTGAGCTGTCTAGCTAGC
>SOJG01000085.1 GCA_004375885.1 Dehalococcoidia bacterium | reverse complement strand
AACAGACCAGCAAAATCGCAATGAAGTTGTCAGGAGGAAGTCTATATGCCAGAGAAGTTCACAGAGGAAAGCCTGGGTTTCAAGGCGTGGATGTTGCTACACCGAACACGCGATCTGTTCTTCAGATGCGAGGATCGGGCAGTCAGTGAGTTCGGGCTTACTGCTGAGCAGTGGACAGTCCTTCTAGCTATAAAGTACCTTGATGATCCCGTAAGGCCAACTGACGTAGGCCGGTGGCTGGGACACAAGGTGAATACTGTGAGTATGATAGTCGACCGCATGGTCAGGGCAGGTCTGGTTACAAGAGTAAGAGACTTGCCTGACCGCAGGGCAATACGCCTGGCCATTACCGACAGGGGGGAGCAGGCTTTCAAACCGGCAACTGCGGCAGTGTGGGCGCTCATCCAGGAGATTTTGGCGACGCTAACACGTGAGGACGTCCGCACCTTAATCAGGCTGCTCGAGCCTTTAAGAGATAAGGCACTTGAGTGCGGCGATTCGCGGGCGGGTAGCCCGGAAACAGCGGGTTGTGAGACCAGGGACGTGGCGGATATCGTGAGGCAGTTGGCCCCGTACATCCAGACTTCCTCCCCTGAAGGTAGGCGCCAGGGTCGTGAGAAGCGCAGAAAATGAGGCCAGCTTTGCTCTTCCTAGTCGCCTGAGCGGTTCGATGTTGATATAGAGCCAGTTGCACAATCAGTCAGGAAATCAGCGCATTCCTTCGCTATTCCCGGGCCATCCAGATGGTAGAGAGAACGTAGAAAATCCTGCTTTCCGTGTGTTACGAATTCGTCGGGAATGCCTATTCGCCTCACTTTGACATCTGAGGCTTGAGCTTTTTCTAGCAGCTCCAGCACGGCAGTGCCAAAGCCGCCGCTGAGAACGTTTTCTTCTGCTATGACCACCTTCTTGGTGCGGTTGGCTGCCTCCAGGATAAGCTCGGCATCCAGGGGCCTGGCGAATCGGGCATTGATTACCATGGCATCGATGCCCCGGACAGCCAGATGCTCCGCTGCCTCCAGAGCTGGTGCCACGGTAGAGCCGATGCCAATTATCGCCATATCTGCGCCTTTCCTTACTGTCTCGCCTTTGCCTATGGGGAGTAGATGGAGCACGGTCTCTGAGGGTACCCCTGCTCCCCCGCCTCGAGGATAGCGAATTGCTATAGGATGCTCTGTGTTGAGGGCAGTATAGAGCAGATCTTGAAGCTCGTTCCCATCCCTGGGCGCGCACACGATCATGTTAGGCATCAGGCCAAGATAGGATAGATCAAAGGTCCCCTGGTGTGTCTTGCCGTCGTCTCCCACAATGCCACTGCGATCGAGGGCAAAGATGACAGGCAAATCAGGGAGGCAAACATCGTGCAATATCTGGTCAAAGGCGCGCTGCAGGAAAGTAGAATAGATGGCTACAATAGGTATAAAGCCCTGGGAAGCCAGGCCGGCAGCTAATGTAACTGCGTGCTGTTCGGAAATCCCTACGTCGTAGATTCGTTGAGGGAACTTCCTGATCAGGGAGGACAGGCTATTGCCTTCAACCATAGCCGCACTTATCACTACCAGCCTGGCGTTGTCCCTGAGCAAGCGGTCAACGGTGCCAGCAAATATCTGACTATAGGTAGGGGCGGTGCTCACGCTGTCGCTTCTTGGAGATAGACCGTGAAAGTGAGTGGGATTATCCTCGGCTGGTTTGTAACCCTTGCCCTTTGTAGTCAAGACATGGACGATCACTGGCTTGTAGTAATTCCTGGCGTGAGTTAGAGTTGTCTCCAGTTCAGCAATGTTATGACCATCTATTGGCCCCAGGTAGGTAAAGCCAAGCTGCTCCCACATCATGGTGGGCATGATTATCGCTTTTACTCCTTCCTTAAGACGGCGCACCGCCCACTGCAGCCTTTTCCCTCCGGGCAAGAAAGACAGCAATCGCTTCGTATGCTTCTTAGCCTGCGTATAGCGATAGGTTGTGCGCACCACGTTCAGCCGCCTGGCTATCGCTCCTATGGTGGGAGAAATCGACATACCATTGTCATTAATCACCACAATAAGCCTTGTGCCCAGGTGTCCGGCATGATTTAGTGCTTCGTAGGTCATGCCACAGGTAAGGCAGCCGTCGCCGATGATGGCCACCACATGGTGCCCACCGCCGGTAAGATCACGAGTCAGAGCCATGCCCAAAGCCGCTGAAATAGAGGTTCCGCCGTGCCCGGTAGTGAAAGCATCATGAGGGCTTTCATCTCTATCGGGAAATCCTGACAGGCCCTGGTACTGGCGAAGGGAAGGAAATCGCTCTCTTCTTCCCGTTAATAGCTTATGAACGTAGCTTTGGTGTCCTACGTCCCAGACTATCTTGTCTTTCGGACTGTCAAACACCCGATGCAAGGCAACAGTAAGCTCCACTGCTCCCAGGTTCGAGGCTAGATGCCCCCCGTTCTCACTAACCCTAGTTAGCAGTAACTCCCTCAGCTCGGAACAGAGCTCATCCAGTTCGCCCCGGCCTAGTCTCTTAACATCGCCGGGGCCGTCTATTCTGTCCAGTATCTCGGGCAACTTGCTCTCCCTCTTAGATTATAGCAAATCTGGAAAAGGCAATCGCATTGGCATCGGAAAGGTCGATAGCAGGATTCGCAGGCTTTACAGCAAGGGTGAAATGATGCCAGTCGTCTCTAACGACAATACTCGTGAGGCCGGTCTAACTACAAGCGACCACCGAGAGATGCTAAAATGAGGGAGGCTTTGTGCAATATGCCGCTATCCCTTACGAAGCTAAGGAAGGCAGATGCTGGATTCAAGGCACTGCTTTGCCCTCGGGCCGGAATATGAATGACACTGGCTCTCTGGCACGCTGGATCGCCCTGAAAGCAATTCTGGCCGCCGATTACGGGCTGGTACTCGATGAGACTGGGCGGGGCCCAGAGGTAAACTATGACCAGAGCGAAAGCTAGAAAATCGATAAAAGGGAAGCAC
>SOJG01000043.1 GCA_004375885.1 Dehalococcoidia bacterium | reverse complement strand
GTTTTATCAACTATGAGCAGATTCCGGGCATATCTTTTGCCCAGCCTGGTTATAGCCTAGCGCACGTGGAGGAACTGCTAGAGCGTATGGGTGATCCCCAGTTGGCACCCAGGACGATTCACATCGCAGGCACCAAGGGTAAAGGGAGTGTGGCGGCTATGATAGCCCAGGTCTTGAGTAGTTCAGACAATAAGACAGGGCTGTATATCTCTCCCCACCTTCTTAATCTAAGGGAGCGCATTAGCATAGACGGCACTTTGATTTCTGAAGATGAGTTTGCGGCTGCCGTGGCAGAAGTCAAACCTTCTATTGAATCTATGAAGCGTGACACCGGCTTCAGGCAACTGACCTATTTCGAGGCACTGACTGTGCTGGCATTTGCTTACTTCAAGAAAAAGCGGGTGGACTTCCAGGTACTGGAAGTCGGCCTCGGTGGCAGGCTTGATGCCACTAATGTGGCCTGGCCCATAGCTTGTGTTATTACCTCCGTTAGCCTAGACCATACTCAGATTCTAGGTAATAGCCTGGAGGAAATAGCGCGGGAACAAGCAGGCATCATCAAGCCCGGCTGCTGGGTGGTGCTTTCTCCCCAGCCAGAAGAGGCAGGTTCCGTAATCAGCGACATTTGTAATGAAAAGAAAGCGAAGGTTGTAAAGGTGGGCAAGGATATCACCTGGCATAAGATAGGCCATGACCTCTCTCATCAATCACTGGTGATCGAGGGTAGAAGGCATAACTACCACGTTACTATCCCGCTCTTAGGCGACTTCCAGCTTGAGAATGCTGCCGCTGCCGTAGCTGCTCTAGAGATATTGGCTTCCGCGGGCCTGGCCATCTCAGCCGCCGATATTGCTAAAGGGCTTGCCCGGGTCAAGTGGCCAGGGCGATTCCAGATTCTGCAACAGCACCCTACGGTGCTGGTTGATGGAGCCCATAACGTGGCGTCAATGAAAAGGTTGGTGAGCAATATCAGGGCGTATTTCGGTCATAAGCGGGTCCTACTTGTTTTTGGAACATCCTGCGACAAAGATATACCAGGAATAATAAACGAGTTGGTTCCCCTCTCCCCTCAAGTCGTAATCACGCAGGCAGCTCATTCCCGTGCCGCCCCCCCTTCAACGCTGGCTACGGAGTTCAGCAAACTAGGCATTGAGGCTGAAATTGCTGAGAGTATACCCCAAGCTCTGTCGCGAGCTTTGTCTAAGGCAGATAGGGCAGACCTTGTTTGCGTTACGGGCTCCCTGTTCGTTGTGGGAGAAGCGTTAGACTATTTCTCGGCGGGCTGAGTTTCCATGGGAGAAGCAAGGGCTTCCCTGGGTAACATATCGCCTAGAATCTGCTGGAGCGCCATGGTATGGCTACAAATCTCCCACTGGGAAAAGAAATTACAGGTGCAGTGCCATTTCTTATTGGCATAGCTTATTTTGTGACTATCGTTCTCCCCACGGAAAACGGCGGTGAAACCTGAGAAGGTGACGCGATCTCGCTCCTGGGCATACCTTTTCGCTTTTTCAATCTTCCCGATAAGGCTAGACCGCATCTTAATCTCTTGCCTTAAGTATACAACAGGGCGCAGGAAAAGTCCAGCATCCGCAACCAGATGCATTTATGCTATCATGGTAACGGATTCGGGAACTAGGTAATGGTCCTCCAACCGCAAGTCAAGATCCTCATCCGCCGTGACCAGATAGCCAAAGCTGTGGACAGGCTGGCTTCTGAAATCAAGAGGGATTATCAAGATAAACAGCCTTTACTCATTGGCGTCCTTAAGGGGTCCTTTGTGTTTATGGCCGACCTTATTCGCCAGCTTGATTCACCCCTGGAGCTCGATTTTGTCAGACTCTCCAGCTATGGCGCTGCCAGGGAGAGCTCGGGCAAAGTGAGAGTAATACAAGGGGTCAAGACGCCAGTAAAGGGCAAAGATGTCCTGGTAATTGAGGATATCGTGGATACTGGAATTACCATCTCTTTCTTACTCGATTACTTGAAGAAGAAGCGGCCCGCTTCGCTGAAGCTCTGTGCTCTAACCGACAAGCCGTCTCGGCGTAAGGTTCCGGTACCGATCGATTATCTTGGCTTCACTGTGCCTAATGAATTTGTCGTGGGATACGGACTGGATTGCGATCAGAGGTTCCGCAACTTGCCCGATATTTGTATTCTAGAAGAGTATTAGATGAATCTAGAGCAGCTCATTTCTGTGGCCAGAGGCGATATGCCGGCTGATTTGCTCCTCAGAAATGGCCGCATAGTGAATACTCTTACTGGAGAGATTGAACAAGGCGACGTGGTTCTCTATGGTGATAGGATTGCAGGAGTAGGCAATTACAGGAAGGCCAAGGAGACTATCGATTTGCAGGGCCGCTTTTTAGCTCCCGGGCTCATTAACGGACATACACACATAGAGAGCTCTATGCTTCACCCGGCAAGGTATGCTCAAGCCGTCGTCCCCAGAGGAACTCTGGCTGTAGTCACAGACTTGCACGAGATCGCCAATGTTTGCGGGCTTGAAGGACTGAAATTCGTCATGGATTGGGCACAGAAGCTCCCACTGGATATGTTGTTCATGGCTCCGTCATGCGTACCGGCAACTAACCTGGAGACATCGGGCGCCCGGATCAGCGCCAAGGAAGTAAGCGAAATTCTGGCTTACACGGACGTGATCGGCCTGGGCGAGGTGATGAACTTCCCTGGCGTGGTCCGTGGCAACGAAGAGGTCCTGCAGAAGATAAGCATCGCACAGGGCAGGGTTATCGACGGTCACGCTCCGGGGCTGGTCGGCAAGGAGCTAAATGCCTACCTGTCCGCTGGCATCCTTTCAGACCATGAGTCCACTACCCTGGAAGAAGGAGGGGAGAAGTTGCGTCGGGGCATGTACCTGATGATCCGGGAGGGCTCTTCAGAGAAGAACCTGGACGCCCTTCTGCCTTTGGTCTCCGATACTACTTATAAAAGATGCTTCTTCGTGGTGGATGACCGTA
>SOJG01000056.1 GCA_004375885.1 Dehalococcoidia bacterium | reverse complement strand
CCGAAACTGCTTAGCCATGTCGGCTCTGGTTACGATTGCAGCGGCTGCGCCGTCACTCACCCCGCAGCAGTCAAAAAGCCCCAGAGGCCAGGCGATGATAGGTGCACTCAGTATCTGTTCCTCAGTCACTTCCCGGCGCAAATGTGCCTTCGGATTGCGGGCTCCGTTATAATGGCTCTTGGCTGACACCTTGGCCAGCATTTTCTTGCCCTCCTCCGGACTGAGATCATACACGGCGAAATACCTGGTCGCCATCATGGCAAAAGCCCCAGGGGCGGTCAATTTAGGCATAATCAGAGCGTTCCTGGTGCCCAGAAGGCCGGGCCCGGCTGGAAGCCCACCGTATCCCGTATCTTTGAGCTTCTCCACGCCCAAAGCCAAAGCAATGTCATAAGCTCCTGAAGCTACCCCATAACAGGCACCCCGGAATGCCTCTGTGGCCGTGGCGCAGAAATTCTCCGTCCTGGTCACTGGAATAAAGGGCAGCTTCAATGCCAGCGCCAAAGGTGTAGCTCCCTTGCCTACGCTCTGTTCCTCGAAATGCACGCCGAACCAGGCTGCTTCGATGTCCTTCTTCTCTATACCGGCGTCCTCGAGGCATTCCTTGAAGGCGTCCACCATGAGGTCATCTGCGCTTTTGTCCCATAGCTCTCCAAACTTCGTGCAACCCATGCCGATAATGGCCACCTTGTCTTTGATGCCTTCTGACATTTCTGCGTCCTCCGTAAGTCTTTCTACTATTCTCTAGTTAGGCACTTACAGGCGTGGCCTTCCATGAGTATCCGTGTACACCGCTTGGCTCATCAACATATCGTCTGCGGAAGGTCATCTCTACCGGCATGCCCACTCTAACGGAATCCAGGTCACAATCAGTGAAATCAAACCAGAATCTGCCACCACCATCAAAGTCCACCAGGCCGTATACTGAAGGCGGGTCAATGCTGGCCGCAAGATTATCACCGGTATACGTAAATATGACACCTTTCTTGTCCGAGAAGCGGTAATCTTCCATCTGGTCAACCGCTCCACAATCCGGATTCACACATACTCTCTGATATGGATATTGTGGCGTGCCGCATGCCTTACACTTCGAGCCACAAAGGGATAAGACTACTCTCCGCTCTCTGAACAACGCCGACATGGGTGTGCGAATGCTTATCTCGCCACGAATACCTAAGTCGACCGGCGCTAGATTTCTAAAGGCAAGATACTTCTCATAGCTGGTAAGTTCCTTTTTCAGGTTCAAATGCTTCTTCACGCCCCTCCTGCCAGCCATATTCCCTATTTCTTCAGTAACCTGAAAGAAGAGCGCATCGCTACCGTTCCCAAAACTGACGACCAATATTCTATCGCCTGGCTTGGCGTCTTCCAGTGCTGCCACCAGCATCATGAGCGGTGAAGCTGCTCCGGTATCACCAATTGTACTGAGCAGGGTATCCTGAAGCTGAGCAGGATCGGCGCCTAGTCGCTTGGCTATGGCCCCATGCTCTCGTGGGTAAAGGCCCGGATAGGCTATCTTGGCAAAATCCTTGATGTTCAGGTTGTATTTCTTTAGTAAGCCAGAAATCACTTCCGGGATGAACTGCCTATAGCCTGAATCGCGAATGAACCTATCTTCCCAGGCGTGCTCAAATTTCTCTCCACTTGCCCTCCATCGGTCGGGGAAATCGTAAGAAACACCATACGCCCCTTCAAACGTCGCAATCACATCATCACTGCCGACAAGAAGTGAGGCAGCCCCGTCACCGTATAAATGCTCCTGGGTACTACCCGGCTTGCTCAAACGACAATCAGAAGCACAGACGAGAACATTACTCGACATCTCTCCCTTTACAGCATCAAAGGCGGAAAGGAGAGCCGTAGTCCCTGACTTCGCAGAGCCTATGAAATCAGCAGTTCTTATATTGGACTGCAGATCAAGAGCGGTGGCTACCAGAGCGGAATTTTGCCTTAGCATATAGGGCTGACTGGTGGTAGCTAGATACAGACCGTCGATGACCTCCCGTTTCATGCCTCCCTGGCAATTGGTGCCTGCGGCTACCGCCATGCTGAGAGCATCTTCGTCATGATTGGCCACCGCGTTTTCGCCGGGCGGCGGAAACGTCCCCAGAAATCCAACAGCCGTGAAGATAGTGTTGTGATTCATTCGATAGCGCGGGATATAGGCTCCGTAAGACCTTATGCCGACCATTACTTAACCTCCTGCAAGAAGCTTCCTGGGCCCGTGAGACTATGGCACAGAAGCCGTATGATGTCAAACCCCGGCAGTACCATTGTGCCGTACCATTGACACGGGCCAGCATCTTCTACATAATGCGATGTCGAAGGGAGAGACATGCCATTGCCTGAATTGAAATTTGATAAGACCAAATGTGCCGATTGCGAAGCCATCAGTTGCCTTGTTAAGTGCCAGTACATGGATTTCGAGGACAAAAACAAGGCGAAGCAGGAGTGGCAGAAGCTAATCAATGGTGAGGACTCTTCCGTTCTCACATCCTGCACCACATGCTATGCCTGTGAAGAATATTGCCTCTTCGGCAACCATCCGTTCTACTTGATTGTTGAACGACAGGAGGAGAAAGGGATATTGCCAGCGCCGAGACCCATCGTCACAATGTGGGTCAACCAGTGCCAGCCAGTAGGCAGATTCATGGTGGGCAAGATCGAGGAAAGGGCATTATCCTACTGCTTTTTACCCCAATTCAATACGCTGGTCAAAGGGAAGCTCTTCGACGGCATTGCCTGGTCTGCAATCTTCGGGCAGGAGTTTTTCTGCAACGCTGTTTACCTCCATTACGCAAAGGCATCAGTAATAAAGGACAGACTGCCCAAGATAATCGACAATATTAGGAACCAGGGAATCAAAGAGCTTGTCTGTCTCCATGACGAATGTTATGGCACCTTCACCTCGCTGGCGCCTGCTTACGGTATAGATATGCCCTTCAGACCCATTCATTACTATGAGTACCTGTATGGCAGGCTGAAGGAGCTCAAAGATCTGATAAAGCCGCTCAATACTAAAGCTGCCTACCAGAGAAATTGCTC
>SOJG01000077.1 GCA_004375885.1 Dehalococcoidia bacterium | reverse complement strand
GACCCGTTCGTAGAAGAAGGCATCGTTGACAGCATCAACGGTTTCGGCCAGACTCTCGGTATTTATGGTTATCATAAACCCGCTCCTCCTAGGAAATACTAGCGGCTGAAAGGCCTGTCGCTTGATTCAGGCGTATTCTACCACATGTCGGGTCGAAATAACTGGTAGATGCGCTGGCTGACCACAGAGGTAAAACGGGGGAGCGTATTTCGGCAAATTCCCCTTCCAATATACCCTATGGAGGCAAGATGGCCAGGGGATTGGTGCGGGCCGCTGAAGCTATACTCAATAAGCCAGGGAGCTCAGCTCACGATTTTCTCTCAGTGTGTAACCGGGCAACGTTCCCGGCTGCTATTGTTGCCTGAGCTGCGCATTTTGGACTACTGTTGAACTCAATCGCGAAGTTTGAGATCCGATGTTTTTTGGCCAGCGATCCCGGTACTAAACCTGTAATCCCTGGTGAGCAGAAAGAACAGAGCAACACCTACAAGCTGGACGGCGGCCGAGAAGTAGAACACTGAAGCAATGTTCAGGACATCAGCTACTATTCCGCCCACGATTGGTCCTATTCCCATACCAATAGCCATGGCCAGCATATCAAGGGACATGACTGTGCCCATACCCGATGTTCTGCCCTGCTCTGTATAGAGGGCTGTCAGTGCCGGCATGGCAACAGCGGCGGCAACACCGCCGAAAGCGACCAGCACCAGTAGCTGCCAGTAGCTGTATTCCCGGGGAATCAGTATGAAGAAAATGATGTGGGAAATGGCACCGATAGTTACCAGGGTCCGCCTGTTGAACCTGTCGGCGAGGCTACCGAAGTATGGTTGTACGACTGCCCTCAAGATGTTGTGGCAGGCCAGCAATACTCCAATAAGACCTACGCCTATGTTCAGTGATAAAGCCGCGAAGAGGGGCAGGAAGGTCATGAGACAGCCCCGTGCCAGCGCCAGGCCGACCCGGTAGGAAGAGAGGCCGCGGAACATGCTATTGGTGTAGACTAACTTGACTAGTTCCCTGGTTGATCGGCGTCCTCCTCCACCTTGCCGGGGCACGCCTTCCGGCAAGAAACGGAGCGCTAGCAGAAAGCTGAGCAGGCAGATGCCGCCCATAACGTAGAAGGCCGTGTCATATCCATACCGTTCTGCCAGCGGTCCGCCGATGAGGGGACCGGCACCGAAGCCGCCAAAGAAGGCGGCATTGGCTATTCCCTGCCATTTTCCCTCTTCGCCTGCCGGGCAGAGGTCACCAATGAAGGCCCTGGCTATGGGAAGCATCATACCGGCCGTGGCGCCCTGTATGACACGGGTCAATATTAGATGGGACGGGGTAGTGGCCAGAACGTAGCCCAACGTTGCCGCTGTGAAGCCACCAAATCCAATGAGCAGAAAGAGCTTTCTGCCCCGGCGGTCTGAGAGCGGACCGATAAACGGAATCACTACGGCTCGGCTTATTGTGAATGAACTAAAGATCGTCCCCAGCAGGAGTCCGCTGGCTCCCATAGCCTCGGCATAGAGTGGCAATAACGGGCTTACAATCCCCACCCCCAGCAATGAACAAAAGACGCACAGAAGCAAGACGGCGAAGACCTTGATGTCCATGAAGGCGTCATTGCAGTGTAGGCTCTGCCATTGAGAATGTCAACGAAGGCAATGCCACCTCCCTCAGGATGGCGGACCGGTCTGGCACGATGGAGGCGGCTCCATCGTGCGCAGGGACCAGAGCCCGTCCGGAGCGAACGATGCCCACCACGCAAAGGGCAGCTTGCCGTGGCTAAGGCCAATATGTAGGCAGTATTGCCTGGAAGCGGTGCTCCGCCTATGCCCTCTCAGTTGAAGATGCGCAATACATGCGGTGGATTGAGGGAGTTGACTCTGCTATCATACCTGGCATCGCACGGCGAAATGGAGGGCAGGGCGACAGACAGTGCAGTTGCTTCTGGCCTCAGTTCTAGACACAGAAGTCGGACGGTCAAGTGAGTTATAAGCTGGAAGCCAGCCAATGACATTCCGAGCATTATGGCACCGTAACCACGTCCTATCTGAAAGCGTGAGGAGAGAAAGGGGGAAGGCTGTCATGGAAGCCCGCCGTGGGTTATGACATATAGAGTGGGAGCAACATGAGCGTCTTCTTAATCACCCTGCAGGCAGTATTTGCGCTCCTGGGCATAGGTCTGCTGGGCTTCTGGATCATTGGCAGAAGGCGTGTGCCATCGGACACGCTGGGGTTCTTGTCCTCACTGGCCATTGACATAGCCTTGCCTTTGCTTGTAGTGGCCAATCTCATATCTGATTTCTCGCCTCAGGAGTATCCCGACTGGTGGCATATGCCACTGTGGTGGCTAGGTTTCACAGCCATAGCGTTGGCAATGTCTCTGTCAGCATCCCTCCTGGTGAGAAGGGAGATACGGAGCGAGTTTACCATTGGCCTCTTCTACCAGAACGGGCTCTTCTTTCCTATATTGATTATTGGAGGCATTTTCGGTCAGGGCAACCCCTACCTGGTCCCGCTTTTCCTGTTCGTGATCTTCTATCCTTCGATGGTATTCAGTACATATACCCTGTTCTTCAGGAAGAGCGTTCAGAAACAGAAGCTCAACTGGCGCAGGATTGTGAATCCTGTGCTGGTGGCCACTATCGTCGGTCTTATCATCGGCTTTGTCCAGGCACGAGACCATATACCCGATTTCTTGATCACTATCGTCACCATGGTGGGAGCCATGTCGATACCGCTCTTTATGCTGATACTGGGCGGGAATATCTACAACGACATCATGTATAAAGCCGATAACAGCAAGAGGTGGTACATCCGGGAAGTGGTCAAGTTTGTCGTGGTTAAGAATCTCATCTTCCCGCTCGCTTTTCTAGCTCTATTACTCTGGCTGCGCTCTGATTTCACCGTCGCCCTGATTATCATACTTCAGGCCGCTGTGCCCCCCATTACAGCACTACCAATCCTGGTCGAACGGTGCGGAGGAAACCGGAAAATGGCCAGCCAGTTTGTTGTGGCCAGTTTCATATTCTCCATATTCTCAATCCCGGCCTTCATATATCTGTTCAGCAGGTTCTTCCCGCTTCCTTTGTGATGGTAGGCAGCTCAGCCAGAATTCATTGGCTTTTCCTGG
>SOJG01000021.1 GCA_004375885.1 Dehalococcoidia bacterium | reverse complement strand
TCCAACGAAGGGCGGGGATATGTCCTGCGGCGGATACTGAGGAGGGCTTCACTTTTTGGCAGAAAGCTGGGATTGACCGGTCCTTTCCTTGACGAGCTGGCTAACGTTGTCACTGGCATGATGAGCCACGTATATCCTGAGCTTGCGGCCAATCAAGGCCTGATCAGTGAAGTAATCAGGGTGGAGGAGCAGAGGTTCATTGCCACCCTGGATAGCGGGCTCAATCTGGTGGAAAAGGTCGCTGGCGGAGCTTTGCGTGAGGGAAGGACGCAGCTAACAGGTGAAGAAGTATTCAGGCTTCACGATACCTGTGGATTTCCTCCGGAGTTAACCGCTGAGATTGCCCAGGACAAAGGTCTGTCAATAGACTGGGAAGGGTTCCGGGCTGAGATGGACAAGCAACGAGAACGTGCCAGAGCTGCAAGCAAGACGACGCCGATTGGAATAGACTTTACTATGGCGCAGCCGGAAGTCCGCAGCACCGAGTTTGTTGGTTACGAAACGGCTGCCCTTCAATCTAAGGTCCTTGAGCTAAGGATCAAAGAGAAGCCTGTAGAAATCGCGCCTCAGGGAGATGAAGCTGTTATTGTGCTTGGCAAAACTCCTTTCTACCCGGAGATGGGAGGACAGGTAGGTGACACTGGTCACATAAACAGCCACGAAGGAAGGGCGGTTATCACAAATACCATCAGGACCCCTTCAGGCGTGATAATACATAGGGCAAACGTGGTTGAAGGGAGCATATCCGTCGGTGATGAAGTTGAAGCCAGAGTCGATGTCGCTCGCCGGCTGGACACTGCTCGTAACCACACCGCCACACATCTTTTGCAGGCGGCGTTGAGGCGAATAGTCGGTAGCCGTACTCAACAAAAAGGCTCTTTGGTAGAGCCTGAAAGGTTCAGGTTCGATTTCTCCCATCCAGCATCTGTATCTGAGGAACAGCTTGAGGAGGTCCAGAGGCAGGTCAATGAGTGGATACGGCAGAACTTGAAGGTAGTGGCAAGAGTCTTGCCTTATAGCCAGGCGATCGCCGAGGGTGCTATCGCCTTGTTTGAGGAAAAATACGGAGAAGAAGTCCGGATGCTGGAGATCGGAGAGCCGGCAATGAGCAAGGAGCTATGCGGTGGCACTCATGTGAGTTCGACAGGGGAAATCGGCCTGTTTCTGATAACCGGTGAAAGCAGTATTGGTACAGGTTTACATCGTATTGAAGCGGTAACGGGAAGAGCAGCTGAATCTCTGGTTGGGTCTCGCCTGGCTGCCTTGAAGGACGTAGCCCAAGAGGTAGAAGGCTCGCTGGAACAGGTTCCTGGCAGGGTAAAAGCGCTTATCAGCGAGCTAGAGTCAGAGCGCCGGAGGGTACGGTCGCTGGAAAGAGAGCTATCACGCAGAATAGCCGGCGACCTGCTCGGACAAGCGGAACAAGTGAGCGGAGTAACGGTTCTGGCTGCTAGGGTTCCGACGATGGCTATGCCTGTCCTCAGGGAAATGGGCGACATGCTGCGGGACAGGCTGAAGAGTGCCGTAATAGTCTTGGCTATCGTCTATAATGGTAAGCCTAACTTCCTGGCCATGGTGACTCCTGACCTGGTAGCCAGGGGACTTCATGCCGGCGACGTTATCGGGCAAGTAGCCAGAGTTGCCGGCGGGGGTGGCGGTGGCAAGGCCGGGATGGCCCAGGCTGGGGGAAAAGATGCAGCCAAGATTGACGAAGCGTTGAAATTGGTTAAGAGCGTCGTTGGCAGCAAAATACCCTGACCATAACTCGTGTTGTACTTGAGCCAGAGCCCTGACTCTGACCCAAGTTGACAGGGAGCTGATGGAGGGTGGGAGATTCTGCGCCCCGACAAGTGGGAACTCGGAACGGCAAGGAGGGAAGGACTTGGAGTCGCACGAAGCGAAGGAGTCAATGCGCAGCTTAGGGCTGGATGTCGGAGATAAGCGGACCGGAGTGGCGATAAGCGACCCCGGGGGGATTCTGGCCACTCCCTTAGCCGTGCTCGCCAGTGGAGATGAAGATGCCCTCGTGAATGAGATTTTCAAGCTTGTGGAGCAATATGAGGCAGGGCGGATTGTGGTTGGCCTGCCTCGCCGTCTGAGTGGCGAGCTGGGAGAGCAAGCTAACAAGGTAATAGTTTTCGCCGAGAAACTGTCATGGCGAGCGAAGCAAACCGGCATCAGCCAGCTTGATGTGCAGCTATGGGATGAACGGCTCTCTACCAGGGCTGCGGAGCGGTTGAAGACGGATGTTGGTGGCCAAGGAAGCAAGCTGCCCTCCAGGGCAAGAAGAGGAGCCAGAAAGCGCAGCTCTTCGCCCAAAGCGGAAGTTGACGCCATAGCAGCAGCCCTTGTTCTGCAGGGTTTCCTCGATAGTCTCCGCCCTGAGCAATAGTCAAGTGTCTTAAGCAATGCCGACATACATAGGCCTCATCGGTTGTCCCCTCAAGCATTCCATCTCTCCTCATTTGCAGCAGGCGGCCCTGGATTACTATGGACTTGACATCCGCTATGAAGCTTGGGACACAGGCGCATCCCGGCTCCGAGATGTGGTCAATCATCTGAGAGAGCCTCAAAATATCGGAGCTAACGTAACCGTGCCCTACAAAGAGGCGGTCTTGCCTCTATTGGACGGCGCTGACGAACTGGCTCGTTTGGTCGGCGCCGTCAATACCATAGTCAAGAGAGATGACAAACTGCTGGGTTTCAATACCGATGTCCAAGGGTTCGCCGAAGCGCTGGACCGGGAAGGCCACTTTGACCCCGAGGGAAAGCGGGCGGTGATCCTGGGTGCTGGTGGGGTGGCCAGGGCAGTGGCATTTGCCTTGTTAGCAGGGAACGTAAGCTCGCTGGTCGTTGTTAACCGCACTTGGGAGCGGGCCAGAGCATTGGCAGATACCTTAGAGAGCCACATTCGAGATTCTTCCCTGCGCTCAGGGACATCAAAAACCGCGGTCGCCGCTTTGTCCTGGCAGAGTGTAGGCTCTGGCGAAACCTTCGGCCGCTGCCATTTGATTGTGAATTGCACTACCATGGGAATGAGAGACAGCCCTCAGGAAGGACGATCACCTTTGAGCCTCGAAGTGATTCCTCGGAACGTCCTGGTGTATGACCTGGTATATAACCCGTGGCCGACACCCCTGTTGCATCTGGCACAAAAAGCCGGGGCCGATATACTGGGGGGCCT
>SOJG01000109.1 GCA_004375885.1 Dehalococcoidia bacterium | reverse complement strand
AAATATTGTTCGGCTTCAAGCTTCAAGCCCTCGTCCATGCGCCACCCCTTAATCGGACGCTTCTCCGGTGAGGCATCAACCACAATGAGAGGTACTTGTCTAAAACCGGGGCTCTGCTTCAGCCACTGATGTAGCCGAAAGGCATCACCACGTGGCACTATTGTGCCCAAAATAATCAGGTCGGGTTTTTGGTGGCGTGCTGCCTCCTCTGCCTGCGACCTGTTGCCAGCGGTAAAAACCTGCCAACCTCTTGCCAATAACTTGTCCTGTATATCTGCAATGAACTCCGGCTCGTCATCCACCAGCAGAATCTTGCTGGCCATTTCCATATTTCACCCCCTTGCTAGTTACACCTCTTGAGGAGTCTTCTCCAGCCTGCTACTATGAAGTATAACGGCCGACCTGTCGAGCGAATAGAGGTGTTTACCCCAAAAGGCAGGGAAATATCACGGCAAATTTGTGCAGTTAATCGTGCATTTACGGGGCTAATGGGTGCGCCTGGCCCAGTGTGGCAATAAGTGGGGCAGTGGAGACTACGGGGCCATAATCTCAGACGATGACAATGCCCTTGCGCAGGGCATATTTGAATAGGTCAAGGCGGCTGTGGACATCGAGCTTTGCCATCAGGTTAGTCTTGTGTCTTTCTACAGTCTTGGGACTAATGACCAGCATCTGGGCTATCTCGTGAGTAGAGTGCCCTTCAGCCAGCAATTTCAGTATTTCTCTCTCCCGGTCGGTCAGTTGCTCCGAACTTCCGTTGCGTTTTTCGAGTCTAGCCGTCTGTCGATAGTGTTCAACTAAGAGCTTCGCTATGGATGGAGACAGGAACGAATCGCCTTGGTAGACTGACCTAATGGCTGAGACAAGCTCTGAAGATGCCGCTGCTTTACTAACAAAACCGCTGGCTCCGGCTTCAATAACAGGTAACACGTACTCCCTGTCTTCGTATTGGGTCAGTACTATCACCTTTGTCTCCGGGGACTTCTTGTGAATTCGGCGAGTTGCTTCCAGCCCATCCATTACAGGCATGACTATGTCCATAAGCACTATGTCAGGCGCAAGTCGGGTAACCATATCCAGCGCGTCCCTGCCATTTGCGGCCTCGCCTACTGCTTCTATATCCGCGGTAAGAGCAAGCAGGGCACAAATGCCATCACGTACGATGGCATGGTCGTCAGTTACCAGAACCCGTATTTTGGCCATATCTAATGTCTTGATGTATTGGAATCTTGACCCAGACCATGGCTCCTGCTCCGACCCTGGACTCAATGCCGCTGGTCCCACCAAGGAAGCCGACTCTCTCCCTCATACTGAACAATCCCCGGCCTCGGCCACTTTCCTCCACATCGGTTATCCTGGAAACATCGAATCCCTGCCCGTCATCGCTTATGTTGAGCGCCAACTCGTCTGGTTGATACACGAATACCATGGAAACATTCTTTGCCTTAGAATGCTCGGCGATATTGCCAATGGCTCCCTGAACAACGCGAAAAAGAGCAGCTTCTACATCAGCAGGAAACCGCATCTCAGATCCCTTAACCTCCGTTGTTACATTGATGTCCAAGGACTGAAGCGTGTTCTTGGCATGCTGGCGAGCAGCGGCGACCAATCCCAGGGTATCCAGTACAGTGGGGTGAAGATTGGAGATTACCCTGCTTACTTCTTTATGTACCTGCACCGTCAGCGACTGGACCTTCCTTAGTCCAGCAATGAAGCTGGCATCTTGATTACCGGACTGCGAGGCCATCTCTATCAACGCCTCTAATTGAAGGGCTATCCCAGAGAGCGATTGGCTGGTCTCATCATGTAGCTCACGGGCAATCCTTCTCCGTTCCTTCTCCTCTGCTACAAGATTCTGTCGTGCCAGTTTGCGCAATCTCTCCCGTGCCTTTCTCAGTCGGTCGTGCAGTCTTGCCTGCTCGATGGCTATGCCAAGCTGATCCCCAATCGAGTGCAAGAGGTGCACGTCTTCTTTGGTGAAGCGATGTGGCACGTGGCTGGCAACATTCATCACCCCCAGAACGTTATCTCTTGCTCGGAGCGGGACGCTGATGAACGCTCTCAAACCTTCTGAACTTATGAGGTCAAGCCGAGCAGCATCGGGGTCTGAAGAGATGTCTTCCAGTAGCGCTGCTCTGCCGCTTTGAGCTACTTTTCCGGCAATTCCCTCGCCAAGTTTAAGACGCATCTCTTCAGCGTATTTATCAGATAGACCGTGATAGACGCGGTAGAATAAGTTCTGCCCCGACTCATCCCGGAGCATTACCCCTCCAACAGTTCCGTTCATGATGTTCAGCACATTATCCAGGCCGATTCTCAGAATAGCATCCAGCTCATGCAGACCGCTGATGGCGGCGGAGACCCGACTCAAAGCCACAAGGCTGTGATAGTGTTCTTCAGCCTCACTGCCCCGGTCAGACAGATTCAAGTCAGCACCAGCTCCGGCGGCAGATTGGCCAGCTCGGGTGTTCCTTTTCATTGGTAGTCAGTCCACTCAAGTAGTTTTGGATTTTCGAGAGGCAGCAGGGAAGCTGGCAAGGTTTGCCGCGACGCACAAAACATATCCATCAACCTAATAAGCCTATAAAAAACTACGACCTTTTGCAACCTTTTGTGTTTTCTCGAACTACTCAAGGCATTGCCTTCTTCCCCAAGATAGCGGCCCGCGTGACAGCGCCGAGGGCTGTAACGAGCCGTGAAAGAGCTTCGGTCGCTCGCATCTGAATACCGGGAATCTGGTGCTGAAGCCTCCTTCTGGTTCGAGGCCGTTAGCGACGGAGCTATTCGCGGGTAACAGAAGTGGACTGCTCGGCTGTAGTAGCACGATAGACTCTCATCGGAGCAAATCCTTGATTCGGGCAGGAACTGAGTAGGACGAAGTCAACAGGTTCTGTGCGTTCAGATGACCCTGGCAGCTGTGTTATGTCTGGGGCGTCGCCTGTTGGTTGCTACCGGCGGAGAGGGTGGGATTCGAACCCACGGTCGGGAAACCCGACACACGCTCTCCAGGCGTGCCTGATAGACCACTCCAGCACCTCTCCCTGATGGGCTAGATTCATATTAACCCTGACTCGTGCATCAAGCTCCGGCGCTAACTACCTTCTAACGGAGAGGGTGGGATTCGAACCCACGAGGCATTGCTGCCTACCGCTTTTCGAGAGCGGCACCATCAACCACTCGGACACCTCTCC
>SOJG01000100.1 GCA_004375885.1 Dehalococcoidia bacterium | reverse complement strand
ATCAGGATATGATAGTCAGGGGGTGATGAGTCTCAACCGGATTTAGCATGTGGCGAGTTGCAGGACAAGATAGGCTTCTATCTTTGCTGAATTATAGCCTCAAGACTGATACTATGGCCCACGCCTATCTTCTGGTAGGGCCGCGGCATGTGGGCAAGGGGACTCTGGCCCTGGACCTGGCTCAAGCTCTGAACTGCGATGGGCGAGAGCCGCCTTGCGGTCAATGTCGTTCCTGCCAGCGGATCCTGGAGGGCAAGCACGCTGATGTCACTGCTATCGGCCTGGATTCTAGGACGGAGATTAGCATTGACGATATCAGAGGGCTGCAACGTTTAGCTAACCTGCCGCCGTATGAGGGCAGGTGTAAAGTGTTCATCATTGATGACGCTGAGTACCTATCTACTGAGGCGGCGAATTCATTGCTCAAGATACTAGAAGAACCACCGCCAAGCCTAGTTTGGGTTCTACTAGCTGCTGACGAGGAGCACCTCTTGCCAACGATTATCTCGCGTTGTCAACGGCTGGAGTTGAGGCCCGTGCCACCCGAGCGAGTACAGGAGATACTGGTCAACTCATATGGCATTGCTTCTGACAAAGCGAAGCTTCTGACTCAATTGTGCCATGGTCGCCTCGGCTGGGCGTTGTCCGCCCTGAAAAATGACGACATGTTGGAGCAGCGGTCCCAGACGGTGAGTAAGCTGGTCTCTTTACTAACCGCCGGCCTGGAGCAGAGGTTTGCCTATGCACAAGAACTTGCAAGCCAATTCAGCCAGAAGCGGAGGACGGGGGGAGAAACAATAGAGACCTGGCTCGACTGGTGGCGCGACCTGATGCTCGTTAAAGGTGGCTGCAGGGAGGCCATCATCAATGTAGACCATGAGAAGACTCTGGAAGACCATGCCAGAGACTTGAGTCTGGGCGAGATTCAAGGGTTTCTGGCTAATCTTCGCCTACTCCAAGAGGACATTGCCAAGAATGTTAATCCCCGTTTAGCGTTGGAATGGTTGATGCTCAATCTACCCAGAAGAAACTGAGCATGAGAGCCTTAGCGGGTGACATGGCAGCGTTTAGAATATAATATAGCCCCATGGCCAACATAATCGGAGTTAAATTCCGCCCTAGAGGAAGGCTAGCCTGCTGTGACGCTGGTGAGATACCCCTGCAGGTAAACGACTATGTGGTGGTGGACACCGCACATGGTCCGGATGTGGCTAAGGTCATTACCCTTGAAGCCCCGTCTCATTCAGGTGAGCAAGTGCTGGCGGTGGTACGTCAGGCTGCGGCCGAGGACTTGGAGCAAGCCAGGCGAAATCTGGAGAGAGAAGCCCTGATCACGTGCAGGGAAATGGCAGCCCAGCTTGGCTTAGACATGAAGCCCCTGGTAGTTCGCCATGATGCCGAGGGCGAGCATCTGACGATATTCTTTGGCGCTCAGGAGAGAGTGGACTTCCGAGGCTTGATCCGAGAACTGAGCCAGGCTCTGGAAACACGGGTGCAACTAAGGCAAGTGGGGGCAAGGGATGAGGCTAAGCTGGTGGGGGGGATAGGCAGGTGCGGCTATCCCTTGTGTTGTCGGAATGTCTTGACCGGGTTTTCCTCAGTATCCATTAAGATGGCCAAGGAACAGAACCTGCCCTTGAATCCTATGAAGATATCGGGCATCTGTGGAAGGCTCCTTTGCTGCCTGGGGTATGAAAACAAGGAATATGCAGCTACGAGAAAGAGGATGCCTCGGCCAAAGCAGGAGGTATCAACACCCTGGGGTAAGGCCACTGTGATTGGCATTAACCTTTTGAAGGAGACGGTAACAATACAATTGGAGGACGGGGCTGTTAGAGAGGTAGCTCTGGATGAGCTAGTTCAAAGAGGGTAGATATTTGTGCCATTCACTGTGATTGTTGAGGAGGTGATAGGGGACGTAGAAGCCATCATGGCGGGGAGAACGTGGCTGACGCAACAGGCTCATCCGTGCTTCATCCGGGCTGCGCCCACCTTTGCGCCGATTGCAGGGAATGCAGGCGCCAACCACATTGTCCCAGGTATGCTTCCCGCCCCGCCGCCGTGGCATAACGTGGTCTAAGGTGAGGTCCTTGGTCTGCTTGCCACAGTACTGGCACGTATATTGGTCGCGGCTAAATATCTCGAACCTGCTCAATTTCCTTTGATGGCGAGGACGATTGACCATATAGACGAGTCGGATTACTGAGGGTATCTGAAACGCACAGCTAACAGAGTGAAGCTCACCTCTGCCGTTTTCCAGCACCTCAGCCTTGCCGCGAAAGATTAACACTACGGCCCGACGCGTGCGACATAAGTTAAGAGGCTCATAACTCTGATTGAGTACTAGAACCGGAGAATCTATCATAACTACAACCTGGTCACAATTGATTCAGTTATTTTAGCAAGCCTTTCTAGCCAGTGCAATAACTCCGATTGAGTGTGTTCGCACTTGGTAACGTGAGGAAATCAGAACTGCGGGTACAATCAAGAAGTGTGCTAATAGTTGGGGCAGCGGTACAAGAACCTGCGAAAATGTGTAGGGGCGGGGCTTGTCCCCGCCCCTGCCGCCACGGCCATTGCAACCCCGGACTTGCCGGGGCGTGGCAATCTCATGCCCACGGGAAGTTCCTTCGACACTGTCGTGGGTCGCAACAACGGAGGAGGGATGTCATTCTGAACTCTTCCCCGTTATCCACTGCCAATCAGGCCCGCTATATGACTAGACATACATAGTCACCTCTATTCTCTATCCTTCTTAGCAATATTCATATTTCTTGCGAGGTTCCCCTCACTCCCAGACTTCGTCTTCGGCGAAGTCTTCCCCCGCTCCTAATTCGTCGGCCTCTTTCCCGGTATATCTACCGAAGGTCTCTTCCTGCCCGGGGGGTTCCTTCCGCAGCAAAAAGTGGCGAGAAAAGAGCCTCCTTATCTCGGCACCGCATTCGGGGCATCTTTTCAGCGCTTCGTCATTTATCCGCTGCCTGACCTCAAACCTCCCTGTACACAGCCGGCAATGAACACCGTCTACTGCTCTATACTCATAAATTGGCATTTCACCCTCACCTCCATCCTCTCCTTCCTAGGGAGAGGGAATTTAGAAGTATTGTCTTCCGCGCCACCACGGCTTCAGCCATAGCTTGATCCCCCCTTCGAGGGAGAGCAGACTAACTACTTCCCGCAACAGTGCTTGTATTTCTTGC
>SOJG01000107.1 GCA_004375885.1 Dehalococcoidia bacterium | reverse complement strand
AATGCCAAACGAGTCTAGGAAGATATCCTCTCGATGAAGTCCTCTATAGCTTTGTTAACCGCTACTGGCTTCTCAGCGAAGACGAAGTGCGTAGCCTGAGGGACAACCACCACTCGGGAGTTAGCGAGCCTTGCTCCCAAGTAATCTGCATATTTTACAGGGGTCATTGTATCCAGTTCACCACAGATAATCAGGGTTGGCAGGTTGATCTCCTGAAGCCTGTCCATCAGGTCAAACTTATCGCAGCAAAGCAAGTCACTGAGCATGACGGCAGGACCAATGGTCTTCAGTTTTTTTATGATCTCCCTTCTATACTCCAGCGGAGTCAAGCGATGAATCTCCTCCAGGAATTGATGCCACTTCCGGACATCGCCCTTAGTGGCTTTCCCAAATGTGGTTAGGTACAGGGGGTGAACCTTGAGCCTGGCCCCGCTACCGATTATGATGATCCCACTCAGGTCCCGGGGATGCTTCAGGGCAAGCATAAGAGCTATAGCCCCACCGAAGGAGTGCCCAGCCAAAACCACATCCCTGTATGTCTTCCCCTCGATATACTCGTTGAGCCAGTCAGCATACTCCTCTACGCTATCGAGGGTCTGACCCCAGAGGTGGCCGGGCAAGTCGACCGCATCACTGTCCGGGAAGTACTCGGTTTGATAGCGCCAGACGCCCCCGTAGGCGCCTGAACCATGGACAAAAATGACCTTCATCCGACTATCTGATAAGATATCACAACTGAGAAAGGAGGTGCCAATTCCGAGACGATGGAAGTCCAGAGTGTCTATTTTCCTAAGTCAGGCAGTGAGAACACCGAGGAAACCCTTGCCCTAGCCAAAAGGAGAGCCGAGGAGTTAGGGATAAGAACCATAGTGGTTGCCTCCACCAGCGGGGAAACTGGGGTGAAGGCAGTCAAGACATTCGCCAACTACAAGGTAGTGATAGTCACCCATAGTGCCGGGCTTCAAGCCCCTGATGTTCAGGAACTGCGCCCCCAGCACAGGGCAGAGATAGTAGAGAAGGGAGGAGTGATACTGACTGCCACTCATGCCTTTGGCGGCGTGGGACGGGCGATTCGCCGTAAGTTCAACACCTACCAGGTGGATGAGATCATAGCTCAAACCCTAAGGGTTTTCGGGCAGGGAACAAAAGTAGCCTGTGAGATAGCCCTTATGGCTGCCGACGCCGGCCTCATAAGGACGGACGAGGAAGTTGTCTCTATAGGTGGCACAGGGAAAGGAGCAGATACTGCTCTGGTCCTCAGGCCAGCTCATACCCACGATTTCTTTGAGCTGAGTGTGAAGGAAGTGCTGTGCAAGCCGAGGTGACCTGCTTGCTTGAATCTGTCACCCTTGGTGAACACGGCAAACCACAAACCTCTCACGAGAAAACGCGAATGACGGATTACAATAGAGAGCTAATCCAAGAGAAGAGCATCGGCGGAGGGATATAAGCAATGATAAAGACCCGGAATGTGTTAGCCGAGGTCGAGTCCAAAGAGTTGCTCCACAAGGCAGGCATACCAGTCGTTGACACGAGGCTCGCCCGAACTAAGAGGGAGGCAGTTTCCATAAGCAAGCAGATGGGCTTTCCCGTGGTGCTGAAGATAAGCTCCCCCGATGTGATTCACAAGAGCGATGCCGGCGGTGTCAAGTTGGGACTGGCCAACGCTACTCAAGTGGGCAAGGCTTACAGCGAGATCGTGTCGTCTATTAAGCAAGCTTACCCTGAAGCTGAAATCCACGGTCTATCAGTACAACGGATGGCTGGGCCGGGAGTGGAGGTGATTATTGGCATGAGCAAGGACCCTCAATTCGGCCCTGTGCTCATGTTTGGTCTCGGCGGCATACTGGTAGAGGTGCTAAAGGACGTCTCTTTCCGAATAGTCCCCGTCAGCGAAAGGGATGCCAGGGACATGATCAGAGAAATAAAGGGATATCCTATACTGGAGGGGTACCGAGGCCAAAAGCCGGTCAGCATAGCGGCATTGGAAAAGCTAATAGTCAGGGTATCTCAGTTTGCTGAGAACAACCCTCACATAGCAGAACTCGACCTTAATCCGGTGTTCGCCTATCCTGATAAGGCCATAGCTGTTGATGCCCGAGTAGTCCTGGAGTGATGTTCCAAAGACCGCCTTACCCGATGACCAAGAGTCTACTGAATTCAGATTCCGCCAGGCAGGTTCAGTCTCCCGAGGATTGATTTTGTTTGAGGAAAAGCTTAAGGAACTTGAGCCTATCTTCTACCCCAAATCGATTGCCGTCGTCGGCTCATCAGCTCACTCAATAAAAGCAGGCTCTATCTGGGTCTGGTCTTTGGTGTCGGCTGGTTTCCCCGGACACATCTATCCCGTCGGCTCCAGAGGCGGCCGAATTGCCGACCTCGAGATCTTTCCCAATCTGAGGATGGTCCCCGGAGAAGTGGATTACGTCATTGTAGCCATTCCTCGACAATCCGTGTTAGAACTGCTTGACGATTGCGCAGCCAAGAATGTCAAGGCCGTCCAATTCTTCACCGCCGGATTCAGCGAGATGGATGCGCAAGAAGGGCGCAGGCTAGAGAAACAAATGCTCGAAAAAGCACGGCAGGGAAACGTTCGCATCATCGGCCCAAACTGTATAGGTGTATATTGCCCGGAGCATAAGATCCCGTTCCTCATGGGGACACTCGGTGAAAGCGGCTCCGTGGGCTTCGTCTCGCAAAGCGGCGGCATCGCCACCAAATTGGCGACAACCGGGATAGCCCGTCGCATCAACTATAGCAAGGGAGTCAGCTTTGGTAACGGCATTGATCTTGATGCCAGCGACTTTCTGGAATACCTGGCTGCCGATCCCAAAACCAGAGTTATCGGTGCGTACCTGGAAGGTACAAGAGACGGGGCTCGACTTCTCAGGACCATGAAAGCAGTAGCCCAGGTGAAGCCGCTGGTTGTTTGGAAAGGAGGGAGAACAGAGGCTGGCGCTCAGGCTGCCCTGTCCCACACCGGCTCTCTGGCCAGTTCACCGGCCATTTGGTCAGCAGCACTGAAGCAAGCCGGCGCTATACAAGTGAATAGCTTAGAGGAGTTGACTGACACCCTGCTTGTTTTCCAGCAACTTAATAGTGGGCAAGGTACCAGAGCAGCCATTATCGGCGGTCTCGCCGATGGGGGTGGCGGCATCTCAGTATCAGCAGGCGATGCCTGCATGGACAACGGGCTCAAGGTCCCTCGTCTCTCCCTTGAGACAAGGCGAGAACTGAGCAGGCTCCTGGGAGAGGTGGGTAGCATCCTGCACAATCCGGTAGATGTAAGCCAGGCACAATTCCGAGGCTTGCCAGCCCTATTTCAAGCCGTAGATTCAGTAACGAGCGATACGGCTATCGACGTCGTCTTGATTCAGGAGGACATGGACATCCTGTTACCGATCTACACGTGGAAAGGACTGGAGGAAATAAACGAGTTCTTCATCGAGCTTAGAAGCAGGCAGGACAAGCCGATAATAGTCGTGTTACCACCTGGCTCCGCCGAGCCAGAACGACTGCAGCTGGAGCAAAAACTCCTGGCAGCTTCCATCCCGGTCTTCTGTTCCATGGAACGTGCAGCTAAGGCTATTTGCAGACTTAACCAGTATGCTTGTCGGCAGGGGGCCAAGTAAAGCCAGCAATGGAAAGGCCGGCACCCTATGCGAACCTGGCCGGCTGTGCAACAAGCCTCCGGAGTTGAACTATGATACAGAACCATGGGACCAAAAAGATAGACCTGGAATGGAGTGACGACCATGTCGTACCAGACGTAGTCTGTCCCAGCCTGGAATTTCTGTTCCATCAGATGCTCCATCTGACCCTGCAAGCAGTGGACCCCAGCCACGACGAGCTTATACTTGATGTCGGCTGCGGCAAGGCCGTGGACGGTGCACTATTATGGAAAAGGGGAGCCAGGGTGATCGGCCTTGAGCCCTCTTGTATCATGATAGGCCGGGCTAGAGAGTATCTCAATGAAAGCAAGGCCCGCGTAGCTTTAGCCCAGGGAATAGGGGAGGACTTGCCTTTCAAGTCGCACTCCTTTGATAAAGTCATGTGTAAGGGCGCGTTAGACCATTTTTTCTCCCCTGGTAGAACGATGGAGGAGATTGCCCGGGTGCTCAAACCAGGGGGAGAGATGATAATCTCCATAGCCAATTTTGAGAGCCTGGGTTTCCGCTTGGGGAAGAGACTATACCCTGTAACCAAGTTCCTTTGCCCTTCGCTATCGAAGGAGAGGAAGCTCTGGGAGTTACCGCCGGACCACACCCATAAGTTCGATTACGCGTCCCTGACTAGCTTCGTGAAGCAGCATTTCGAAATCAAGGAAACAAAAGGAATCTCCCTGCTGTTCGGCCTCCCCCTACTGGGTAATCTGCTTTCCAAGCTCCCGTGCTCTGTTTCTTATGCTATCCTGAAAACATTAGACAGATTAGCCCGACCTCTCCCCTCCCTGGCAGATGTGGTCCTGATGAGATGCACCCCGGTTTACAGGCAAAGATGATACTGCGTTGCGATAACCAGCAGACCTTTACAGGCCCTGCTGCCGCAAACTATAATGCACTGTCATGTCCCCCGTAAGAAGCGGCAGCCTACTTATCACCCTGACCAGGATATCCCGCATCCTAGCTACCCAGAAAACGCAAGGCTACATCGTTGGTGGCTTCATCCGTGACTGGCTTCTGGGCAGAGAAACAAATGACATAGATATCGCTGTGGGCGGTGCCGCCCCGACGATAGCCAGGGAAATAGCCAAAGAAGTGGCAGGCAGATTTGTGCTTCTTGACCAGGCCAACGACATAGCTAGAGTAGTGATGATTGAGGATGCGCGGCCTGGTCAGGAATCTCGTGGCCCAGAGTGGCATTTTGATTTCTCTACGCTTGCCGGAGACATCGAGTCTGATCTTGCGCGCCGCGATTTTACCATAAATGCCATGGCTCTCGAACTCAGCCAGTTTATCACCGCCAGCCGAGGTGCCCGTGCGAGGCGGCGAAAATCGACGGATTCTCCAGCTGCAGAGCGATTTCCCGTCAGCCTCATCGACCCCTTTTCCGGGGAGAACGATCTAAGGGACAAAACAGTGCGGGCCGTAAGCGAGCGAGTATTTGAAACCGATGCCGCCAGGCTGCTACGAGCCGTAAGGTTGGCTGCCGAGCTTGACTTCACCATCGAACCAAACACAGAGTGTTTGATTCGCCGCTATTGTCAGAGCATCGCCGAGGTCTCCGGCGAAAGGGTGAGGGAAGAGTTGCTGCGCCTGCTCACGCTGCCCCGGGCTGCTCACCATCTGAGATACCTAGATAAACTTGGCTTACTTCTAACTCTGATCCCCGAGCTAGCAGAGGCCAAGGGAGTTGAGCAACCAACAACACACTTCTGGGACGTCTTCGAACACTCTTTACAGACTGTAGCTGCCATCGAGTTCCTCGTTAGAGAAAGCGATTGGAAGTACGGCAACGACGACATGCTGGCTACTGCTCCCTGGTCTGGCATGATAGATACCCACTTGTCACAGGAAGTATCCAGCGGAAGTAACCATAGAGTTCTACTGAAGCTAGCCGGGCTATTGCATGACATTGCTAAGCCGATGACAAAGTCTCTTGATGATACAGGCAGAGCCAGGTTTTTGGGCCACACAAAGCAAGGCGCAGCCATGGCGGCGAGCGTTTTGGAGCGGTTGCGATTTAGCAATCGGGAAACAAGGCTGGTGGAAACTCTTGTCTATTATCACCTGCGCCCCGTCCAGATGGGAGACCAGGAATTTCCTACCAAGCGCGCAGTTTATCGCTACCTTCGAGACACCGGCGAGGCCGGCATTGATATCCTGCTCCTGGCTCTGGCCGATTATCTGGCCAGCCGTGGCCCACTGGCATCCGTCGACGAGTGGAGAGGGCATTGCCGGTTGACGAACTACATACTGGCAGAGCGTGACAGGCAGCAAGCCGAGATCCTGCCAGTGAAACTGATTGACGGCCATGATATAATACATGCTTTTGAGCTAGCACCAGGACCAGTGATTGGCAAACTCCTCTCTATGGTCAACGAGGCTCACGCCAGCGGGGAGATAAGCACCAGGGAGGAGGCATTGGCCCTGGTTCGCAGGGAGTTGTTAGCTGCGAGCAAGTAGTAAACAAAGGTTCGCTGGATTCCAGGAATTTCGCGGTCAGAAGCGTTCCGAAAAACACAAAGGTAGACTGAGTTGAGACGGAGAAGTATTGCCTTATTGGTCCTAATCCTCACCTTGCTTGGCTTCGCTTTGTGGTCCGCAGTGCCCATAGACACAAAGCTACTTGGCCCAAATGGGCTAAGACTTGGCCTTGACCTGAAGGGTGGCAGCTACCTGATTTACCAGGCTGATGTCAGCGATATCGAGCCTGACGCACGGGATGAAATCATGGAGGGTGTGAAGGGGGTTCTAGAAAGCCGTATCAATGCTCTGGGCATAGCCGAGGCAATTGTTCAGGTCCAGAAACAAGAAGGGGAACACAGCATTGCCATCCAATTGCCGGGCATAGCTGACATCGAGCAGGCCAGGGAGATGATTGGACTGGTCACGGTGCTGGAGTTCAGGGAGTGGGACGAGGCAAGGAAGGAGTGGGTTCCCGCTACCGGGACAGTCACCGTGGATGGAGAGGTAAAGGAGTTAATCCTCAGCAGCAGATATTTCGTGGAAAGGACCTACGTTACGTTAGACGAGTGGACTCGTAGCCCGCTACTGATATTTGAATGGGACGAAACAGGACAGGAGCTTTCCAGACAGATCACTGGGCGCCTTATCAACAAACCATTGGCTATCTTCCTTGGGGACGAGCCACTCCTCGGTGAGGACGGTAGTCCCATTGCTCCGGTGGTCCGCGAGGTGATAGAGCAAAGGGGACAGATTGACGGACTCAGCCTCGCGGATGCCCAGATGCTATCACGGTTCCTCAACACTGGGCGTATCCCGGTGCCACTGGGGAGGTGGGTAGAAGGAGAAGCCAGAGTATTTGAACCCGGTGTTCCCCTCTACGAAAGGACCGTGGACGCTACCTTAGGAGCCGATTCTATCAGGAAGAGCATCTTGGCGGCAGGGATTGGGATAGTGCTGCTACTGATATTTATGCTCCTTTACTATCGCCTGCCGGGCCTCATAGCTTGCCTTAGCCTGGGGATTTATGGCGTTCTTCTTCTCGCTATCTTCAACATTTTTTCTTCTTACATAACCCTCACATTGCCTGGCCTCGCTGGCTTTATTGTCTCTCTGGGCATGGCAGTGGATGCCAACGTGCTTATCTTTGAGCGCATCAAGGAGGAACTGCGAGGCGGACGCAGCCTCGGTGCTGCCGTTGAGGCCGGATTCAACCGGGCCTGGACAGCGATCAGAGATAGCAATATCACCACATTCATTGCCTGTATCGTCCTGATCTGGCTTGGCGGTACACTTGGTGCTCTTATGGTCAGAGGCTTTGCCGTGACCCTGGGTGTTGGCGTGGCTTTGTCCATGTTCACTGCCATCGTGGTCACCCGAACCTTTCTCCGTCTGATCGTAGGCAGTCACCTGGTCAACAATCCGGCAGCCTATGGAGTGATGCCGCTTCGAACAAAATGAGGAATCTGAGATGATAGATCTTGTCGGTAAGAATCGCTGGTTCTTCCTTGCTTCCTGGATACTTGTAGCCATAGGAATCATTTCCCTGCTTGTCTCTCAGATACAACTGGGGGCCCCGTTGCGGCTGGGAATCGATTTTACTGGCGGCACATCTATGATGCTCCATATCAACCCGGCTGAGGAGGTCACATTAGCTCAGCTGCGAGAGGAGATGGCAGAGCTGGGATACGAGAAGGCACGTATTCAAGACGCCCGTGAGGGAAATTTCATTGTCTACACGAGGGAAATAACATCAGAAGAGGCAGGAACGCTGGCGGAGAGGCTCGGGACGGAATTGGGTACCCAGGTTGAAATAGTCGATTACTATTTGGTCTCGGAGACCGTGGCGGTAACAACAGCAGCCAATGCCCTTATCGCGGTGATAGTAGCCGCTGTGGCCATGCTTTTTTACATTGTCTGGGCGTTTCGCCGCATGCCCAGTCCCTTTCGCTGGGGTATCTGCGCCATCGTTGCTCTCAGCCACGACGTGTTCATAATAGTGGGCGTCTTCTCCCTCCTGGGCCTGCTGGCCGAGGTGGCGATTGATGCCCTGTTTATCACCGGACTGCTTGCCGTTGTCGGCTACAGCATCAATAACACCGTGGTCATCTTTGACCGCATCCGAGAAAACATGTCAAGGCACATCAGCCCCGATTTCGCCCAGACGGTGAACAGTAGCCTCGTCGAGACGGTGGCGAGATGCCTAAATACTGCCCTGACCACCCTTTTCGTGCTCTTAGCTCTGCTCCTTTTTGGCGGAGCCACCATTCACTATTTCGTCCTGGTGTTGCTCCTCGGCGTCATCATCGGCACCTACAGCTCCCTGTGTATCTCGAGTCAGCTGCTGGTCGTCTGGGAAAAGCGAGACTGGAGGACACTCCTGCCCTTTGTTAGGAGACCAGTCTAGCCGGGAATATCAAACCGATTCCCAATACTTAAGCTCCAAATCCCAGTCTCCAGATGCTGAACCAATTCAAAACTCCAAATCTGCGTACCCAAAAACCCATTTTGTTTTGAATTCCGGTTTAGTATCCCTCCAGGTGATGTATGCGCTTGATGTTCCCGATATGCTCATCAAACCCGTCGGGCTTTCTTGCCGTGGTTCCTCCCAATGGGTCATCTATGTCTGAAGCACCACAGAAAACGTCAAAGATAGCCTTCAGCGAAAAAGCAACTACCCGAAGGTTATAGCCGCCCTCCAGGGTGAAAACCAGACGTCCCTGGCACAGTTCCGCGGCCAGTTCCTTCAATACCTTTGTTATCCTAGCAATACCTGTGATACTTGCCCGCATCATAGCCAGGTGGTCAGCCCAGTGAGCGTCGAAGCCAGCCGAAACCAGGATGAGCTGTGGCTGAAATCTCCGGGCAACCGGCACCAGAACTTCCTCGAAAGCTCTCAAGTATTCCTCATCGCCCCAGCCGGCGACCATGGGGAAGTTGACCGTAGTGCCTTCCGCTTTGCCTGTTCCAGTTTCGTTCAGCCACCCTGTTCCGGGATAAAAGGGGAACTGGTGGGTGGAGAAATAAAGGACTGCCGGGTCGGCATAAAAGGCGTCCTGAGTCCCGTTGCCGTGATGCACATCGAAATCAGCGATAAGAATTCGCTTCAGATTGAACCTGCTCAGGGCGAATTTGGCGGCGATTGCCACATTGTTGAAAATGCAGAAGCCCATTGCTCGATCGTGAACGGCATGGTGTCCCGGTGGTCTAACCAGAGCAAAGGCGCTGTCCACCTTCCCTTTCACCACCGCTTCGACAGCCGCCAGACCCCCGCCGACAGCATATGAGGCTGCTTCGTAAGACTTGGGAGACACAACTGTATCAGGGTCAAGCCAACCACCGCCTTTTTCCACCTTGCCCTTAACGTACGAGATATACTCCGGTGCATGTATCATCTCCAGTTCTTCCATCGAAGCCGGGCGCGCCGGCACACGAGTGAGTTTCTCCTCTACTCCAGTCTCTCTCAAGTGGGACATCGCAGTTACAAGTCTGCGAGAATTCTCGACGTGATCACCTGTGTCATGCTCTAGATAGATGGGGTCGTAGACCAGACCCGCTTTCATACGGGCATCATATCAAGAGCGGGCAGGCAAAGACAATCGCAGGCAGGGCTCCTCGCAGTGCCCACAAGGTTGAAGTTGCTTTTTGTCACGGAAAACATCTATGCTGTGGAAATTCACTATTTCTTCGAGGAGAGCCTTATCCTGTGACCCGAGCAGACATAGAAGAGTTGCTCAACGAGGCGGAGAAGACGTTTGCCTCGGAAGCAAAGCTAATACAGCTGGAGACTGGCAGAGCCATTTTCGTTGGCGATACTCATGGTGACCTCGAAGCCACGGAGAGAATTATCCACAAGTACCTCAATTCAGACAACAATCTAGTTTTCCTCGGGGACTATGTCGACCGGGGACCGGCTTCCCTGGCTAACATCAACTTCTTGCTTGGGCAAAAGATGGAGCATCCAGATTCTCTTTACCTGCTGATGGGCAATCACGAAGGCTATGCTGCAGGCAACTTCCACCCTGCCGATTTCTGGGACGGCCTGGATGTCGAGCTGCGCCAGCGATATAGCGAGGTTCTTTCCCAGTTGCCACTGGCAGTGTCCACCTCAAATGGTGTCATTGCTCTACATGGAGCACTCCCCGACGTATCAGGTTTAGAAGATATAAGTAGGATAAAGCTAGGTAGTGCCGAATGGCATCAAATA